>NZ_LBMX01000098.1:0-19358 GCF_001010885.1 Clostridium sp. C8
TTTTGAGGTTGACATTTACAACCCACTTGCTAATGACATAAAAAATAGTATAAGGAACTCCAACTATTACAATAATTAGTTGGAGTTCCTTTTTATTAAGATTTCAATTTCATTATGTGTAATATATGTGAAAATTGAAAACTTTATTTATTAGTAAATAATTTTGTATAGATATAATTTTCTATAATCTCTGTATAAGTGTGCATAATTCACTCTATAAATGAGTCTTCCCAAGTCTGCAGCTATATAGATCTAAAACCTATAGTATTATCCTTATTTTATTAGATTTTTTTCCCTTCTTGCTAGTGGTTCCCCTCTACTATCCCCAAACTAACTTTGTTATCAATGTTGGAAACACCTAAAATAACCTCCAACTTTTTAAGTTGAAGGTTGATCTCAGTATAGAATTATTCATATTTTTTATAATACTCTATTCTATAGATTAATTTTTAAAACTAAAATAATTGTAATTTATTCAGATTTTTTTGTATTTATAGATAAAACTTTATTTCTATATTTATATAGAATTTTACTATTAATAATTTCAGTACTTTTAAAACCGATACTTGAGTTAAAATATAAGCTATTTAGCATTAATAAACTATATCCTAAGTTCTCTTTTATAGAGTTATTTTTTAGTTTAATGTCATTTATTTTAGGTATTTCTATTCCAAGTTTTTTATAAGTGGAAATCCTTGACTCATAATTATATATTTTATAATTAACAGCATGATTCTGAGTCCTTATACATTCCTCAGGAGTAATCTCTTGTTCAAAATCTAAAAATCTACAATTTACCATTTTATTTAATATGTCTTTTGTTCTTTCATTTCTTATTATAGCCATAGCTTTTTTTCCTTTTTTCATTCCCCATGGATCTCCTACCGTTATATCTGCTTTATCATTAAAAATATCATTGCAGAACAAGCACCCCTTAGGAATAAATATATAATCTGTATTATCATTAAACTTTTGCATGTCTACATTTTTCTCTTCTGAATTTTTTAATTTAACTTTAAATGTTCCTGGTGGCATTCCATATCTATAAATTATTTTTTCAATTTCTTCTTTGTTTTTTATTCCTAAAGATTTTTTTAAAGTTAGATTCGTCCCATGCTTTCCTCTTCCAATAGAACAAATTATACCAATTTTTATGAAAATACTTTCTTTTAAGCTCTTATTTTTATTTAAGAATAAATCTAACCCTCTAATATGGCATGGTAAGCCTACAAAAGCAACTCTATCCTCTTTTTCTATTCTGTCTAAAATAGAATTAACAGCAACAGGTTGATATACAGATCCACTTATTTCTTTCAAATTACAAATATCATCTATTATGTAAACTTTACTATTATCCGCTTTTTCTTTGTCCATTCCAGTCACTACAGCTTTATTTATTTGATTCGTTTCAAATAAATATTTTATTATCTCTGTAACTATTCCTCCAGAAGCAGTATAATCAAATCTTTCTTTATCAGTTGAATTATAAATTCCAATAAAATCATTCGTATTAGGCAAATGATTCTCATTAGCATCTATATTGTTTATAGGACAAACTTGTAAACACTTAGTACAGTTAATACACTTTTGCTCATTAACTGAAGGATATATTAATCCTCTCTTTTCAAGATTAATCATTTCTATAGCTTTTGTTGGACATATACTTTTACATGTTCCACATTGATAGCAGAGATCTTTAACAACTAACTTTTTTATAGATTTATTACTCATTTTTCCCCTCACTTAAAACTTCCTAATTAATAAATATAAAATTAAACTTTTAATATTACAATTATTTTTTTATAATAGATTTTAATCTTAATAAAACCCCATATAATTCTAGTTTATTAAACATAAAACTAAAAATAATAATAATTAATGTTGAATATATCCCAACAATAATAGCTAAAATTATAAATTGCATAAAATTATTTACACTAAATGAAATAAACTTAAATGGAATACAAACAACTGTTATTTCAATAATTATAATTATTACTCTTATTAATGTATTTTTTATTGGTAAATTAGTTATTTTCTTAGATACAAATATCCATAAATCTATATCTCTATATAAATTAGATAGACATGAAGCTATTAAAATACCATTTATTCCGTACTTAGGAGTCAATATTACTCCAAATACAATTATTATCAAAGCTTGAATAGTTGATTGAATTCTTGTTTCTTTAAACATTCCAGCTGAAATTACTAACATTCCTTGCGGTACTTTTATACTATTTAAAACACCATTTAAAACAAATAAAAAACCAACGATAGGTAAATTATAATTAACATCTGTTATTCCTTTAGTATAAATTTTAATAAAAGGCATAATTGTTACAAATGAAATTGAATATACTATTGTAACTATATTGTAATATAAAAATTCAAATTCATTAAAAGCTTTTTTTAAAGCATCCATTTGTTTCCTAACTATTAAATCTCCAAAAGATGAAGAAAGTCCATTAATAAAAATTCCAAGTATTCCATTTATACCACTCAAAATCATATTGTATATAGAATAGATACTTACACTTTTTAAATTTGTTAATATTGTTGCTAAAATAATTGGTGCCCCTGTTTGGACACTTCCCAATATTTGCAAATACAATGCATCCCATCTTTTATTCAAAGCTTTTTTATTAGGTTTCACATTGTAATTTAAATAATTATATCTACTTTTAACATATATCATTAAAATTACAGATCTTAATAATATAGAAATTAATGCTACTGCTCTTACTATAACAACATCTACTTTTAACCTAGATAATATAAATATTATTACTGTATTTATTATTATCTGTACTATAGATGCTAAAGAAATAACATAACTTTTTTGATCTGCTGTTAAAAGAACTCTATATTTTGAAAGAGTAAAGAACTCTAAAATCCCATTAAACCCCAATACTATTACTAAAAATATAACTGACAAATTAGAAATATTATCGACTTTAACAAAACTAGGATAAATTAATGCTAGCCCTAAAACTAATGAAACAAATATATATCCTGATTGAGTATAAAACTTCTTTGCAGCTGAGACTATTCCATTAACTTCAGAAAAATTACTATCTGCTAATGGTTTGTATAATGCATATGTTGCTGCTCCTGCTAAGCCTGCCTCTACTACAGTAAAATAAGAAATAAATTGACTGATAGATGATACCAATCCATTTATTTCTGATCCATAATATTTTAAAACTATTCTTGGAATTATTATACCAACAATCATAGTTATAATTTGCAATACCGCTGAAGACACAGAATTATAAAAAAACTTTTTAGTTCTTTCCATAACGCCTCCTTATTATGATACTATTATTTAATAGCATCCTTTAAAAACATTTTTGATTTATAAATTTCACTTTTTAAAATTTCTTCAATATTATCTAAATTATCATTTATTATATAATTTAACTCATCAATTGATTTAACTTTTTCTCGTATCATATGATTTTCAAGATTCATTAATCTTAAAATGCTTTCCATTCTACTATTTAACTCTGAATGTCCTATAGTAAAGAACCTTTTACCAAATATTATAGAGAAACAAGTTCCATGGAATGAATTAGTTACAACAATTTCTGCTTTTGATAATAATCCTATAAACTCCCTAGGTCCTACATTAAATAAATTTTCATCAACATATTTCGATTTACTTTTATTAGGAGAAATATTAACTATTTTAAAATTAGTTTCTTCTTTTAGCACACTAAATATATTTTCAAATAACTCATTTTCTTCCAACCCATATAGTAATATATACTTCTCTCCTTTTAAATCCACATCTAAGGAAATTTTTTCCCATTGCTCTTTAGATAAAAGAAATACCGGATCTAAAACTTGTACAGCTTTTAAATTAAATTCTTTATTTATTATTTTTACAGCATCATCTTCTCTTACTGATATGCTATCAAATGATTTAAGATCATTTTTCATAATTTTAACATGCTCTTTTTTTATTTTATTACTTCCTATGCTTGCTGCATAAGATATTTTTTTCACTTTACTATCATTTGAGAAAGATAGTAAATATTCTTTTAATCCACAGTTTAAATCCATATTCCAAATCTGATCACTTCCACAAACAAATACATCAAAGTTATATTTATTTAATGTACTTGACTCTATTGTTTTATATGTTTCATTGGTTAAATTCATATACTTATTCTTAAACTCTTCGAATACATCATATTTTAATTTTAATCTTCTATAATTTTTTATAGTCCATAAAAAACTTTTTATATTTCTTATTTTTTTAAATGTCCATATTTCATATCCATCCATTATTTCATTTGGTTTGAAATCTATTATTATACTTTCGTTTCCCATTTCTCTTAAACTTTCTTGAAGTGCATAAGCTTGAAGCATAGCACCATAGTTATGAGCGAAATGAAAATTAACAATTCCTATTTTCATTTTTCCCCCCTATTTTTATTTCATTATATAAATTACATATATTTTTAGTATTTATTTCTTGAATAAACCTTTTACTCGCAAATTCAAATCCCTTTTTCCCCATTAACTCTATTAATTCTCTGTTGTTATATATTAATGTTATTTTATTCTTTAATTGTTCAGCATCTCCAAATTTATAAATAAACCCATTAAAATTATCAAAAACAAGTTCAGGATTAGCTCCGCTGTCTGATGCTATAATTGGCATTTTACTTAACATAGCTTCTACAGTAACTCTTCCAAACCCCTCCATATAAGAACATACAAGTTCTACATCAGCATCTTTTCTTATTCTATTCATATCATTACAAGATCCTAAAAGTAATATTTTATCTTCTTTTTTACTATTTTTAATAAAACTTTGTAAATCTAGAAAATACTGTTTCTCTGAAATTCTTCCAGCTATTAAAAGCTTTAATTTATAATTTTCGTCAATCATTTTATTTATTACTTCTGCTGCAAATAGCTGACCTTTTCCCTCTTGAATCGCTCCTGAAATTAATATAACTAATTCATCTTTATTTTCTTTTTTTATTATATTATTTTCTTTCTGTATATAATCAATAGAAACTCCATCATATATGGTAATTACTGATTCTCTTTTTACATATCTAAGATATTTTTTTTCTAATGCTTTTGAAATGACTATTATTTTATCTGAAAAATTACTCATAAACTTTCTAGTTAATTTAGTACCAAAAATAAACTTTAAATTCATGTGCTCTTCTCCAAATTCTCGTACGTGCCATAAATGAGGTATATTATAAAATATTCTTATTAATGCTCCTATATTTATAACGCTAGAATTACTATGTATAATTTCTATATTTTTAGATTTAATTTCATTTATTAATTTAGGTAACGATAAAATCATTTTTATCTGATTTAAATATAATTTCATATAATTATAAACATTCTTAATTATATTTTTTCTGTCTACAAAAGCCCACCAATAGCTTTCGCTCAATATATACTCTATTTTATTATCTTCTAAATAATTAATTAAATCATTGGTCCCTTTTGGTACTAGAATTACTGGTTCAATATTATGATATTTTATTGACTCAATTAAATTAATTAATGCTAAACCAGCTCCCCCATTTAAAGAACCATCATGTGAAATAAATAAAACTCTCATTTAAGTTACTCCTACTAAATAATAGACATATTAACTTTTTTTACCAAATCTATTATTTCTATAATCAATATATCCCCTTAATATCATTTTAAATTTATCAATTTTATCTTCTTCTAATAATAATATTTTTATATTTTCTTTAATAAAATTTTTCTTATCTAATTTATTTATTTCCTTTAAGTTTTTATATTTCTGCCATATATAAAATCTATTCCTTGTCATATAATACTTTCTTAAAGCTGAATGATTTGTATATATAACATTCTTGAATAATATTTTTTTTTGCTTGGTTTTCCCTAGACTGTGTAACAATATTGAATTTCTAACCTTAATCATTGTATATCCCATATTTAAAATTCTATAACATAATTCATGATCTACAGAATCAATAAATAATTTTTCATCAAACAAACCAATTTCATCAAATATTTTTGTTTTAATTAAATTACCAGAAGTTATATCATGAGTAATATATATATAGTCATCATAATTATTAACTTTCTTATAATCTCTACTATTAGTTAACCCTTTTTCTATTTTTTCAGGAAATATTCCAGCAATCCTTTGCTTTTCTGTTATATCCAATGAATTATATGTATTTAACATTACAGAAACCATATCCTCTACAGCTTCACTATCATTATCCATTGTAATTATCCAATCATATTTTTTTTCTTTTGCATACTTAACTCCTTGATTAAGAGCATATGCTATTCCCATATTTTCTTCATTAAATATTACTTTAATAGAATTTTTTTCTGATAAATATCTTAAGTATTGTATAGTTTCTTCATTAGATCCATTATCTATGATAACAATTTCCTTAACTTGATCTTTTATTGATAAAAAACATTTTTCTAAGTTTTCTCCTATATCATAAGTAACAATTATGCAACAGCATGAATTTTCATTCACCTTTTCACCTCATTTTCTACTCTTTCATTCTTATTATATAAACTTTCTATTATTGCCATTAATTCAATTATATAAAATATATAACTATCATATTCATTTACTATACTACTATGGAAAAACATCCTAACAATGAAAAATACAGTATACAATAATCCTATTTTAGCCATAGTACTTTCATTAGAACTATTCCACAAATACTTTAATAAAGCACTGATAAACATAAGAAATACTATAAGCCCTATTAAACCATAATCATGTAAAATCAGTAGATATGTATTGTCAACTAGGTCAATACCACCTTCGTTTTTTCCTATAGTTGTAGCATCAACCCCTGTACCAATAAGTAAATTCACCTGATTATTCGATATATCCATATCTTCAATTATACTTGTCCACACTTGATTTCTAATTGATAAACTTTCCTTAGAAAATATCGCTCTATTAGAATTATTAATCATAATTAGACCTATTAAAATTATTATTAAAGAAAATGATAATATCGATACTGCTACTTTTTTCCATCTAATTATAATTAATATTAGAATGGCCACTAGCATTCCAAGAATTACTTGTCTATTAGTTGATAAAACTACTCCCAATATTCCTATTGAAAAAAATATCATTGCATTCTTTCTCTTTATATATGCTCTATCAATAAAAGAAATAAAATTTATCACAAAAACTAAATAACTAAAAGCTCCTTGCGTTAATGCATCTACAAAAAGCCCTGGAACACGTAGCATAGTAGATGAATGACCAAATGAATATACAGAAGAAGCATATAAGCTCTCACCTAATATATATTTAGTCATAGTTCCCCATCCTAATATAAAACCTAAGATAACTAGTATAATATTTATAACAGCGAAAAAATTTATTATTTTTATTATTTTTAATGCATTTATATTATTAATTTTATAAACAAAAAATGTAGCTCCCCAAAAAATAGTTATAGGAATTAATAAATTTTTAATTGCAAATATAGTAGAAAAAATTTGTCCATTTCTAGCTATACTCAAAATAAATTCAAATATAAAATAAAATATTAAAACTCCACCCCAAAATTGTATAGATTTTAAATTCTTATATGAGATTGCATTATTAAAAATAAAACCAATTAAAATAAATGCAAACAAAATTATAGAAAATATATCGTTTAGTAAAGTAAACTTATCATTTAATCCAAATCGAAAATCTATAATCCCAAAAACTCCACCTAAAATTATTAATGTAGTCAACCAGTAAATACTTTTATTTTTCATTCATCTTTCCTTCTATGTTAAAATATTATTTTATCAACTTTACTATTGTCATGACTATATATTATTTTTTTTATATATTCTCGCTTCTCTAACATAGTTCTTTTTTTACTTAATGCTTGATTATAATATTTAAAATTAAATCTTTCAAAGATAATCATGTAGAAAGTAAATGCTATTCTTCTTTTTATAATATTATATTTATATTTTCTCTCAAACCCATTAACATCATTTTTCCAAATCATCATTATATGATTTCTTAAAGAAATTCCCCTTAAAAATTCAGATTGCTTTTTACGATTTTTAATGAATTTTATTATGCCTCCTCTACTACCACCTAACCCCCTACCATGATAAGCAATAGCTTTATGATAATACATATTCTTGAATCCTGCTAAATTTATTCTCCAAGACAGATCTATATCTTCTTTATAAGCAAAAAAGTCTTCATCAAAATATTCATCTAATACCTTAACTTTTTCTAAAACTTCTCTTCTATAAAGAGGTGCTGCTCCACAAACTCCAAAAACTTGTTCAGTTTTATCATATTGACCTAAATCTTCTTCATTTTGTCCTCTATCTATACAACGAGTACTTTTAAACATTATTATTCCAGTACTATCTATATAATTAAGTTTTTTATCATTTTTAAAGTCATACTTTAGTAGTTTTCCTGACAATGCTCCAATTCCTTCATCAGATTCTATAAATCCATACATCTTCTCTATAAAATCATCTTCCATAATAATATCAGGATTTAGTATCATAACATATTTTCCTTTTGATAATTTTATACCTTGATTGGCAGCTCCTGCATATCCATTATTCACATCATTTTTTATAAGAAGAATATTCTTACTAGAGTATTCTTCTTTGATGTATTCAAATGAATTATCACTAGATTGGTTATCAATAAAAATTATTTCAAGATTATTATGGGTCTGACTATAAATTGAATCTAGACATCTTTTTAAATACTCCTTATTATTATAATTAATTATTACTAAACTTATTAAATCCATTATATCTATCCTTTAATTTTTATACATTTCATTATAGTATTTTTGATACTGTCCAGATGTCACATTTTCCATCCATTCCTTATTATCAAGAAACCATTTTATTGCCTTTACTATTCCAACTTCAAAAGTAGTTTCTGGATACCATCCAAGTTCTTCTTTTATCTTAGTTGGATCTATTCCGTATCTTCTATCGTGACCTTTTCTATCTTCAACAAATTTCTTTAAGTTTTCAGTTACTTTGTTATCTACATTCTCATTGATATACTTAATAACTGTGTCTACTATTTGGATATTAGTTCTTTCGTTGTGTCCACCAACATTATAAACTTCACCAAGTCTTCCATTATTAATAACCATATCTATCGCTTTAGCATGATCTTCAACATATAACCAATCTCTTATATTTAAACCATCACCATATATAGGAAGGTCCTTTAATTGAAGGCAGTTGTTAATAAGAAGTGGTATTAATTTTTCTGGGAATTGGAACGGTCCATAGTTATTAGAACATCTTGTTATATTAACTGGCATTTTATAAGTATCTCCGTATGCCTTTACCATCATATCAGATCCAGCCTTACTTGCTGAATATGGGCTATGAGGGTCTAGTGGAGTAGTTTCCATAAAGTATCCTGTTTCTCCTAAAGATCCATAAACTTCATCTGTTGAAACATGTAGGAACTTAACTCCATCTTTCCATCCTTCTTCAGTTTCCCATGCATTTTTGGCACAGTTTAATAAGTTTACTGTTCCCATAACATTAGTCTTAGCAAATACTTCAGGTTCTTTTATACTTCTATCAACGTGAGATTCAGCTGCAAAGTGAGCTACATAATCTATTTCATATTTTTCAAATAGTGAAGATACTAATTCTGCATCACATATATCTCCTTGAACAAATATATGTCTTGAATCATTTTCAATACTCTTTAAATTTTCTAAATTACCTGCATAAGTTAATTTATCTAAGTTTATAATTCTTATATCATCATATTTATTAAGCATATATAATACAAAGTTTGAGCCTATAAATCCAGCTCCACCAGTTACTAAATAAGTTTTCATTAATAATTCTCCCCTTATAGTTAAATTTAATTAAGAACTAAAGTTTTAAGTTTTTTACTTAGAAACTCTTTAGAGTTTCATCCAAAACTATTACCTATTACTTATTAACTATTACTTTGGTAAGTTTTCCATAAAACTTACCAATGCTTCTTTCCACTCTCTCATTTCATCACCAACAGTACATCTTAGCATCATATTGTCTAAAGATGAATACTCTGGTCTCTTTGCTGAATTTGGATACATATTCTTATATTCTTCTGAAGTACATGGATTTACCTTGCAGTTTCTTTCTGCAAGTTTCATTATTTCTGTTGCAAAGTCATACCAACTACATTCACCTTTTCCTGTGCAATGATATACTCCATACTCTTCAGTTTCTATAAGTTTTAATATGTGATATGCTAAATCATTAGCATTTGTTGGATTTCCAAGTTGATCATTTACTACACTTAATGACTCTTTTTGAGCTCCTAAATTCATCATAGTATAAACAAAATTCTTACCAACATATCCATAAAGCCAAGCTGTTCTTACTATATAGTATTTTGAAGAAAATTCTCTAACATATTCTTCGCCTTTAAGCTTAGTTTTTCCATAAACACTATATGGTGCTGTTAAATCAAATTCAGTTAAAGGTGTTTCACCAATTCCACTAAATACATAATCAGTTGAAACTTGAACTAATTTTGCTCCTATTTCTTCACATACAATAGCTAAATTTCTTGGGCCAATAGCATTTATTTTAAAAGCTAAATCTTGATTACTTTCACAACCATCTACATTAGTTGCTGCAGCACAATTTACTACAACATCAGGCTTAATTTCACTTAAAACTCTTTTAACATCTTCTAATTTTGTTATATCTAATTCTTCTACATCTAAAGCAAAGACTTCAGAGTTTTTAATATTTCCACTAACTTTTCCTATTTCAGCTTCACCAGTTTTAATTATCTTTTGAAGTTCATTTCCCAACTGTCCTTTAGAACCTGTTATTAATATCTTCATAGTATCACTCCTTTTTAATTGAAGCTCCTTCTTCAAAGTTGAATGAGTAAGTTCGAATTACAAAATCAAAGATTTTGATTCTCACTTATATTCAAAAGGTAAGTCTAATTCTTTTAAGTTTTTTTGTTTTTTATCTTTTTCAGATAAAAGTATTTCTTCAATACCTTCTAAAGGCCACTTAATCCCTACTTCTGGATCATTCCAAAGAAGTCCACTATCATATTCAGGTGCGTAAAAATCAGTACACTTATAATTGAATGTAGCTGTATCTGAAACTACTAAAAATCCATGAGCAAATCCTTCTGGTACATAAAATTGTCTTTTATTTTCAGAAGTTAACATAACACCTTCCCACATTCCAAAGGTAGGTGATCCTTTTCTTAAATCAACAGCAACATCATAAACTGCACCTTCTGTTACTCTAACTAACTTTCCTTGAGTATGCTTAGTTTGAAAATGCATTCCTCTAAGAACTCCCTTTTTAGATCTTGATTCATTATCTTGAACAAATTCCATTGTTAACCCAGCTTTTTTAAAGGCTTTTTTATTGTAACTCTCCATAAAATAACCTCTGTTATCTCCGAAAACTTTAGGTTCTATTATATATAAGTCTTTAATTCTTGTTTCTATAAAATTAAAATTGCCCATAAATCTATCTCCTAATCTATCTTCTTTTAGCCTCTAACTCTTCAACTACATCCACTAGATATTTCCCATAACCAGTTTTCATTAAAGGTTTAGCAAGCTCTTTAACTTCTTCTGCTGTAATCCACCCTTTTCTATAAGATATTTCTTCTAAGCAGGCTATGTAAGTTCCTTGAGTATTTTGAACAGCTTCAACAAAATTAGATGCTTGTAGCATTGAACCATGAGTACCAGTATCTAGCCAAGCCATCCCTCTCCCTAATAAATTAACCTTTAAAGTCCCTTCTTCCATATAAACTCTATTTAAATCAGTTATTTCAAGTTCTCCCCTATCTGATGGAGCTAATTCCTTAGCTTTTTTAACTACTGAATTATCATAGAAATAAAGTCCTGGTACAGCATATTTAGACTTTGGTTTTTCAGGTTTTTCTTCTATGGAAATAACATTATTATTTTCATCAAATTCAACAACACCAAAAGACCTTGGATCTTGAACATAATATCCAAATATCACTGCTCCATTTTCTAGTTCTGCTGCTTCCTTCAAATGAGTAGAAAAGCTTTGTCCATAGAATATATTATCTCCTAGTATCATAGCAACATTATCATCACCTATGAATTCTTCACCAATAATAAATGCTTCTGCTAATCCATTTGGCTCTTTTTGAATAGCATATTCAATTTTAAGTCCTAATTCTGACCCATCCTTAAATAATTCCTTAAAATTAATTATATCTCTTGGTGTAGAAATAATTAATATTTCTCTAATACCTGCAAGCATTAATACAGACATTGGATAGTAAATCATTGGTTTATCATAAATTGGTACCATTTGTTTTGACATCGCCTTTGTTACTGGATATAGTCTTGTTCCTGACCCACCAGCTAGTATTATACCC
This sequence comes from Clostridium sp. C8, assembly GCF_001010885.1. Taxonomy (NCBI): domain Bacteria; kingdom Bacillati; phylum Bacillota; class Clostridia; order Eubacteriales; family Clostridiaceae; genus Clostridium; species Clostridium sp. C8. Next base: position 12,413 of record NZ_LBMX01000098.1, read on the forward strand.
TTCAAAATCTTTCCTCCTTAAATTTTATACCTCCAATTCTCATACCAAGAAATCTTAAAAAGAAGTTAATTCCAGCTTCAAAAATAATAAAATATTTTCTTTCTTCTATACTTCTTTTTATTACATGATTTAAAACTCTAACTCCTCTTTTGGAAGCTTTATATTTATTAAAATAACTATTCTGTTTAAAAAACATCCCAATATCCACGTATCTTTTATATACATCTCTTAAAGAAAATTCATGAGAATGTATTACTAATGACTCTGACTCGTATTTTATTCTATAGCCACTATTTATAATCTTATAAGCAATATACATGTCTTCATTTGTCGGTAAATATTTATTATCATATCCGTTAAGTTCTATAAATATATCTTTTCTTATAGCACTCGATGTATCTGAATAAAAAAAAGTCATAATACCAAGATTTTTAATATCAACTTTACTTACTACTCTTGACCTATCTGGATAATTAACTTCTCTTATATATCTTTCTAACCTGTGATTTTCATATCCTATTTGCCTACTAAAGCTAGCTTCACATTCTCCATTTTCAATTCCACTAACTAAGTTTTTAAGCCATAATTCATCAATTATTTTTATATCTTGAGTTATAAATACTATAATATCTCCAATAGCAGAAAATGCTTCATTTTCTCTAGTTATACTATGCGAAAACTCTTCCTTTTTTATTTTTTTATAATTTGCGCCTAAACCTATTAATTTTTCTTCAGTTTTATCATGGCATTCTGTAAGTATAAATTTAACTTCTGCTACATCAACTTCTTTTTGAGCTAATAATTTTATATATAAATCATTTATATAATCTTCAGCATTATATAAAGGGCATATTATTGAAACACTCATCTTCCTATATTGCTCCTTCTTTTTTAACTACTGATACCATAGTCTTAAGTATAATTTTAAAATCCATTAATAAAGATCTATTATCTATATAAAACATATCCATTTGAACTCTTTCATCATAGGATGTGTCACTTCTCCCATTCGCTTGCCAATACCCTGTTAAACCAGGTATAACTGAGAAAAATTTATTCGCATAAACACCATATTTCTCAACTTCATCTTCAACTATTGGTCTTGGACCAACTACACTCATATCTCCTCTAATAATATTTATTAATTGTGGCAATTCATCTAAACTTGTTTTTCTTAGAAACGCTCCTATTTTCGTTATTCTAGGATCATTATCAAGTTTAAAGTTCTCATAATATTCTTTTTTCTGTTCTGATGTAAAATTTTCAAATATCTCAGCAGAATTTTGATACATCGATCTAAACTTATATACTTTTATTGGTCTCATCTCTTTGCCTAGCCTAATATGTGAATATATTGCTGGCCCTTTTGAGTCAAATTTTATTATTATCCAAATTATTATTATTATAGGACTAAGTAATATTAATCCTATAATTGAACTTATAATATCTAATACCCTCTTACTTAATTCATATAATTTTTTCTCTCTTAGTTCTTCAATCTGAATTTCTATCTGCTGATTTTGCAAATTAGACTCTTGCATTTTCACTTCCCCCTATTTTTTAAACTAACCTTTACTAAACATTCCAAAAAGTCCTTTTTTCTCTTTAATTAAATTTCCTATATACTTTACTTCTTTATTAATCAAAAGATTTTCTCCTGAATCTAACAAATAATTAAAGTAGTTTTTATCTAATTTTCTTATAGCTTGTACTCCAATTTCCATATTAGGATTTCTTTTTGTGTCTCTATGGGCATCTGATCCTATAAAGCTATAAATTTTATTCTTCATATAAATTTCTGCATTTTTTTGTACTTCTTTTCCAAACTCTCCTGTAACACTTCCAAGGTTTAGTTGAAAAAGAAATCCTTCTCTTATAAACTCATTTATTAGTGAAGGATTTTTTATAAATTTTCTATATCTTTCTGGATGAGCTATAACAGGTACTATTCCTTTAAGTTGTAGCTCATATATATTTTCAATAGCTTCTTTACTCGAAAAATCCCTCATGTTAAATTCGATCAGCATATATCTTGAATTATTTATTGTTCCTATATATCCATTATTATAATTTTCTAATATATTTGATGTGTAATATACTTCTTGTCCACAATATATATCAATATTTAGATTTTCTTCTTTTGCTAAGCTTCTTACAAGCTCTGCCTTTTCCTTCACTTCTTCTCGAGGTACTTCAAAATACCCTGGCATATAATGAGGAGTTAAAACTAGCTTAGTAGTTCCCCCTAAGACAGCTTGCCTTAGCATATTCAAAGTCATTTCCCTAGACTTTGATCCATCATCAATCCCATATATTAAATGAGAGTGTAAATCCACCATTTAAAAACCCCCTTTTTTCAGTTCACAGTCTTATTCAGTTCACAGTTCACAATTCACAGTTCACAGTTTTTTTCAGTTTTCAGTTCACAATTCACAATTCACAGTTTTGTTCAGTTTTCAGTTCACAATGCACAATTCACAGTTATTTTCTAAACTCCGTAGGAGTTTATTCCTTAAACTGTGCACTGTGAACTGTGCACTCTTAACTTACTGTGAACTGTGCACTCTTAACTTACTTTGAACTGTTCCCTGTTCCCTGTTCCTACTTTTCTCCGTAATAGTAATAGTATTTGTTTCTACTATTGTCTAATCCATTTAAAACTGTTCCTATAATATTTGCATTTACTTTTTTTAATAAACTAATTGCATTTTGAACTGAATCTTTTTTTGTTCTTTCTGCTCTTACTACTAAAATTGCTCCATCTGCTTTTGTTGCTAGTATTTGTGAGTCTGTAACAGCTTGAACTGGTGGTGTGTCTAGTATTATATAATCAAAGTTTTTCTTTAATGCATCTAGTAATGTTGTCATTGCCTTTGACGAAAGCATTTCTGATGGATTTGGCGGTATTTTACCAGATGTCAATATTACTAAATTGTTGTTATATCTATGCATTGCTGTAACTAATTCTTCTTTTCCTATCATTACATCTGACAAACCTACTATGTTTGAGATTTTAAACTTCTTATGTAGTGATGGTTTTCTTAAATCACAGTCTACTAATATTACTTTTTTTTCTCCTTGAGCTAAACATAAAGCAAGATTTCCAGCTGTAGTTGATTTACCTTCTCCTGGTTCTGAACTTGTAACCATTATTACTTTATATTCTTTATCAAAGGATGAATATTGTATATTTGTTCTTAATGTTCTATAACTTTCTGCTGCTATAGATTTTGGTTCTTTTTCTACTATAAACATATTATCCTCCTAAACTTCCTTTACTGTAGGTATTACACCAATTACTGGAATGTCTAATTCTCTTTCTAATTGTTCTTTTGATTTAAAAGTATTATCCAAGAATTCTAATAGGAAGGCTAATCCTACACTTACCATTAATCCAAGTAAAAATGCTATTGCAATATTCATCTTTTTATTAGGACTAACTGGGTTTTCTGGTAATTGAACTTCTTCTATAGTTTTTATATTTCCATTTGGAACTAATTCTTTTGATGTTTTTATAAATTCATCTGTTAGTTCTTGTATAACTACCTTTGCTTCTTGAGGATTATTGCTTTTATATTTAATTTGTAGTATTTGTGTATCTGTAACAGGTGATACTGTTAAATTTGCTAAAACATCTTCTGGTTTTAACTCAAGGCTTGTACCCTGCAAACTTCTTGATACTAAATCTTTTGTTTTTATTGCTTCTGAGTAAGTTTTCATAAGTTTTTGATACATAAGGACATCATTTTGGTTATATGCTTGATTATCTCCTTCATCTTTACCTATAAAGACTTTTGTAGTTGCTTCATATTTAGGTTTTATTACAAAGAAACTTAATGCTGCTGAAATTATAGTAGCTATTAATGTAATTGTAACTATCATTAACCATCTTTTCTTTAAAGCTTCAAATAATTCATCTAATCTTATTACTTGTTCTTCCACTGAAATTTCCTCCCAATATATAATTACGCTTTCAGCTTATTATATCATTAATAGACATAATTTTTACACCCTTATTTTAATTTTTAATAAACTTTATATTATTATTAAAATTTATATTTAATCATTAGTAATTTAATTTTTGCAAGAAATTTGTATATGTTTTTCAAGAACAATACAAAATTATAGCACAAATTCATATTATTGTTTTACTTTTTTAGCGACAATTTTTCTCTATATTTAAACACAATTTATATATTCGACATTTATTTAAAATTCACAACTTTTTTTATTTATAATATCATATTTTTTGTTTGTTTATTTAAAATTTAATTATATTTTTCATAGAAATTTATGTGTTTTTTAGAATATTTTTTTATAAATATTTTTTTGCACCAATAAAATTCTATAAATTTTAATTATATTCTTTAATTATAATGATATTGTTAGAAAAATAACATATGTAATCCTATGTTAACTTAAATTGTATTTTTAATTTCATTTAACACTATACTAATTTTTGTATATATTTGTCGTTTTATATAATATCTATTTTTTAACTCATTTTCTATTAACATTATTCCTTGCATAAATATTCCTTTTAGTTAATAATTATGCATAATTTTGAGTGTAAAATAAGATACTCAGATAATATCTGAATATCTTATCTAAAAAAGCCACTTTTCTTCTTTTTTGAACTTTTTAAGACTCTTTTTACCCTTACTCCATCTGGCTTTAAAATGAACAAACTCTTTTTGCTTAAATCTTCTATTTGTTTATCTATATATTCTGCTTCTATTTGTTCTTCAAAACCAATAAATTGATATATATTTCTTTTTACTAATGCTTTAGCTGTTTTTTGGATTTTCTTACCATATGCACCCTTTAAGCTTGCAGGATCTAATTGAAATAAACATTCTTCATCTATAAGCTTGTCTATTTTCTTGTTATCTTCTATTATTTCATTTATTTTCTCAGGGCTTACTATTATAGGTACTAAATTTCTAAGTTTATATTCAAAAACGATTTCTAAAAGTTCATCTATTTTACTACATTCCTCTACATCTAGTAAAACAAAATTCGTTTTATTTATACTCCCTAAATTTCCTTTTATATATTCTTTTAAATTTTCATAATTATCTCTTAGTAGATTGGCTGAATATAGAGTTAAGTCTATTTCCTTTGCTTGTAAGTAGGCATTTAATTCTTCAACTATATTATTAACCTCTTCTATGTTGCTTTTGCTTTCTTCATCATAATATGCTGGGGCTAATACTAATCTTTTTATATTTAGCTTTCCTGCTTCATCTATTTTTTTAAGTAAAATTGTTGACTTGAAGTCGCCTTCTTTAACTAACTCCTTAAAAATCAAATTTGCAAATACCATTTTATCCCTCATTCCATCCATTATATTTTAATTATAAATCCAAAAATTTAATTAAACTATACTTTTATTTCTACAGCTTTTGACAGATAAATAGTAATTTTATGTATTTGCTGTAATAAATCGGTCAAGTATTTGGTAAATTTATTTATATTGCCACATTTAGTCCTACTATTTAATTTATATTTTAGTAAGATTAATCTAAAACATCTAAATAACCGTAATTTTTGTATTTTTTTAACTAAAACTTTTTTTATTTTTTTCTCAATTCTTTTATTTTAGGGGTATTTATTAATGAAAAGTTTAATTTAGGAGGAAAGATAAATGAAGGATTTATTAAAAAGAGCAAAGAATAATGATTCTTTAGCTAAAGAGGAAATAATAAAAATGTATTATCCATTAATAATTAAAGAATCTAAAATAATTTATTTAAAAAATAAGTCATTTGAAGATATTGTTCAAATTGGAATATTAAACTTACTTCATGCCATAGATAAATTTGATTTAACTAGAGATGTAGATAAATTCCCTTCTTATGCCCTTTGGGCTATTAAAAATGGCTATAGATATCTTTGTAGAAATGAAATACGCTATAATGATGAAATTAGTTTAAATAATAAAAATGATAATGACTTTGAATTAGGGTTAAATATAGTTGACGAAAGTATTAATATTGAAGAAAAAGTTATTAATGATATTTTATATGAAGAACTTTACCTAGCCCTAGAAAAACTTGACTATGAAGAAAGAGAAATAATAGAGTTTTTATATATTTCTAATAATAAGCCAAATCTCTCAAAATTTTCTGTTCTTAAAGGAAAAGATTACTATTATTGCAGTTGTTTGAAAAAGAGAGCGCTTAAAAAGCTGAAAGCTTTTTTTAGGTAACAAGTAACAGGGATCAGGTAACAGGTTGTGAAACTTAAGAATCAAAGTTTAAAATCAGGTAGCGAGAGAGCAAAAGTAAGCAAAGGTTTAGGGTCCAAAACCTGTCAACAATGTCATTGAAAAAGTATCAGGCCTGTTGGATAATCTATACAGAATATCACTTTAGTATGTTCTGTATTTATGTATATTCTTTATTGGTTGTGTCAAGTATTGAATTATAGTATTTTTTATTGGAGGTTTGCCATGGTAGATAGTGCTATTAAATCTAAATCCTTTGATTTTGCTTCTAGTATTATTAAGGTATATAAACATTTAGTAACTGATAAGAAAGAATTTGTTTTATCTAAACAATTGTTACGTTCTGGTACTAGTATTGGTGCTAATGTTACTGAAGCATTCAACGGCCAATCTAAACGTGATTTTCTCTCTAAAATGTATATTGCATTTAAAGAAGCCGATGAATCTAGATACTGGATAGAATTGCTTATTGATGGAGAATACTTAGATGTTAAAAATGGTGAAAAGATATTAAATCAATGTAGAGAAGTTTGTAGAATTCTAAATTCTATAATAAAAACAACAAAAGCAGGAATTAAATAATAAGTAATAAAGATAAGGTTGGACGTTTACATTTAAACTCCAACCTTAATAAATTAAAATTTATTTTTCTAAAATTCACACAAAATTATTTATAGATTTATTCAATCAATCTAACCTGTTACCTGCCACCTTGTT
>NZ_LBMX01000099.1:0-40659 GCF_001010885.1 Clostridium sp. C8
CCTGTCCCCTGTTCCCTGTCCCCTGTTCCCTAGCCAAACCAATTGTGCACTGTGAACTAAATAAGCTGTGAGCTAAATTAATCATTAATCATTAATTGCTGCTTTAATTTTTCCAATAACTTTGTCTCTCATATATCTTACCTTATAATATTCAAGCTTTAAATTTTCTGCATAAGCTTTTAAGGTATTTCCCTCCACATAAATTGAGTTAAGTAAAGCTTTTTCTTCTGAATTAAGTTGTTCTATAGCTTTGAATAAGTTGTTATTTAGTTCTTTTTTAATATAGTCTTCTGATATATTTACATCTTCATCTATAATTTCTTTTATTTGTATTGAGTTTGCTATTGAATTGTTTAACTTATTTTCATAATATCTTTTGCTTGCTTTTTCTATTTCTTTATTCATTTGATTTTTAATACTCTTTTGCACATAAGATGGAAAAGAATTGCTTAAATCAACATTAAACTTATCTATTGCTTTTATTATTGTAAGTCTTGCTATTTGCCTTATATCTTCTGATTCATATCCATATATATAGTAACTAATTGATGTTTTATAAACTAATGGTTCAAATTCTTTTAGTATTTTCTCCATCGCTTCTTTATCACCTTGTTTAGCTTTTAATATTAAATTTATCATAAATTATCCCCTCCAAAAACTTTGTATTTTAATTATAGCAAACATATGTTCTATTTGCTATAATTTATTATCGCAAGTTTTGACATGAAAGTTTTTAACCTTGAAATTTTTATTTTTAAGCTTTATGTATTATACTATATATAACAATTAATAATTCACAGTTAACAATTAGCAACTAATAATCAATAGTTAAATATTTGTAACTTATTGATACGTAATTGTTAATTGGCTTTTGGAGGAAATTATTTATGAATCAAAAAATTAAATTAATTTGTATTGATATGGATGGTACTTTATTAAATAGTAACCATGAAATTAGTGAAAGAAACAAGGAAACATTAAGACAAGCAAAAAAGCTTGGCGTTAATATTGCAATTACTACTGGCAGACTTTTTGGATCTGCAAGATATTATTCTAATTTAATCGGAATTGAAAATACTCCTGTTATAACTTCTAATGGAGCTTATATAAAAACTAATTATGAGGATATTCCTGTTTTAGAAAATGCTATACCTAGAGAAATTGCTATTGAAATATATAAAATTATTAAAAAGCATAATTTAAAAATCAACTTTAATAGTTGGGATACTCTTATGAGGGAAGATGAAGTTCCTGATGATCATGCTTATACTATTATGAATAAGCATCTTCCTGATGATAAGAAAGTTAAATTTATTGTAAATAGTGATTTTATATCTGCTATAGAAAGTTTTGATGGGAAAATCCTTAAGGGTATTGTAATTGAGAGAGAAAATTTAGATAACCTATGGGCTGCTAAAGATGAGCTTAAAGAAATATTTGGGGATAAACTTCATGTTGTTAGTTCTGGTACTGATAATATTGAAATTATGATTGGAACTACATCCAAAGGAAATGCCGTTGCACATTTAGCTGATATTCTTAATGTAAATGCAGAAGAAGTTATGTGTATAGGTGATTCTGAAAATGATATTTCAATGCTTAAATTTGCAGGTATTGGAGTTGCTATGGGCAATGCTCTTCAAATTACAAAAGATATTGCTGACTACATTACTGATACTAATGATAATGATGGGGTAGCTAAGGCAGTAGAGCACTTTGTGCTTAATTAGTTAGCAGTGCACAGTTGATTTAAAATGCGAATATAAAGGCTACGATAAATCTATTATTACATAAAAAAAACTATAGCAAATAAAAATATACTCTAAATTTGCTATAGTTCTTTAAATTATAATAACTTTTAATTTTTATTATAATTTATAAATTTTTTCTCTATTATTAATAACTTCTTTTGTTGCATTTCTTGTATCGTAAACAACTTTAGCTCTATCTACTATTTCTTCATAATCATAAACGCTATGGCCTGTTGTTATAACTACCATATCAGATTCGTCGATAACTTCTTTCCAATCTACTGAATAATAAGTTTTACCTTTATATTTTGCTGTATCACAGAAAGGATCGTTAACTATAACTTCCGCACCATTCTTTTCCAATAATTCTATAACTTTAAATGATGGTGATTCTCTATAGTCATCAATATCGTTCTTATATGCTAAGCCCATAACTAATACTTTTGATCCATTTAAAGCTTTCTTTTGTTTATTTAATATCTTCATAATATTTTCTAAGACAAAATCAGGCATAGAATCATTTATGATTCCTGATGTTTCTATAAGTTTAGTATGATAGTCATACTCTTTCGCCTTCCACTCTAAGTAGAAAGGATCTAATGGAATACAGTGTCCACCAAGTCCTGGACCTGGATAAAATGGCATGAATCCATATGGCTTAGTTTTAGCAGCATCTATAACTTCCCATACATCTATTCCCATTCTATTACAAAGAATAGCCATTTCATTTGCTAAACCTATATTTATATTTCTAAATGTATTTTCTAAAATCTTTTCCATTTCAGCTACTGCTGGTGAAGAAACTTTATGGATATCTCCTTCTAATACATTTTCATATAAAGCAGCTGCTATTTCTGTACATTCTTCAGTACATCCACCAACTACCTTTGGAGTATTTTTAGTGTTGTAGCTCTTATTACCTGGATCTACTCTTTCTGGAGAAAAGGCTAAGAAGAAATCTTCTCCACATTTTAATCCACTTTCTTCTAATATTGGTTTAAGTACTTCTTCAGTTGTTCCTGGATAAGTAGTACTTTCTAATATTACTATCATACCCTTATGTAAATACTTTGCAACATCCCTTGTTGAATTTACAACGTATGATAAATCTGGCTGCTTATATAAATCAAGTGGAGTTGGTACGCAAATACATACTGTATCTACATCTTTTATAAAACTAAAATCTGTAGTTGCCTTTAAAAGACCCTTTTCTGTTAATTCTTTTAATTCTGCATCTACAACATCTCCAATGTAGTTTTGGCCATTATTAACCATTTCTACCTTTTGATCTTGAACATCAAAACCAATTGTTTGATATCCTGCATTTGCTTTTTCAACTGCCAAAGGTAATCCAACATAACCTAATCCTACTACACCAACTTTTGCAGTTTTATTATTTATTTTTTGTAATAATTCATCCTTTAAAACTGACATTAATATTCCTCCCTTTATTCAGTTCACAGTGCACAGTTTTATTTAGTTCACAGTGCACAGTGCAAAATTCACAGTTTTATTTAGTTCACAGTGCACAGTGCACAATTCACAGTTTTATTCAGTTCACAGCTTTATTCAGTTCACAGTTCACAGTTCACAGCTTTATTCAGTTCACAGTGCTCAGTGCACAATTCACAGTTTTATTCAGTTCACAGTTTTATTTAGTTCAAAGTTTTAATTCCGCGACGAATTCATAATTTTAAAAACTACGTAGTAGTTTTATCCATAACTGTGAACTGTGAATCGTGAACTGTGAACTATAAAAATTGCATAGCAATTTCTTATTTTAAGTTTTGTATTATATAATCAACTTGTTCTTTAGTTAATTCTGGATATACAGGTATAGCAAAGGTTCTATGTGATAAATATTCTGATACTGGCATATCTCCTTCTTTATATCCTAAGTTTTTATAAACCTTTTGAAGATGTAATGGTACTGGATAGTAAACTCCTGTGGCAATTCCTGCTTCTTTTAGCTTAGCTAATACCTCTTCTCTATTTTCACTTTGTAATATATACATGTGATATACATGTTCATTACAATCTTTTGCTATTGGTGTTACTAAATCACTATTTTGTAAAGCTTTATTATAAACCTCAACTATTTCTCTTCTCTTTGAATTCCAACTATCTATTTCTTTTAATTTAACACTTAAAATAGCTGCTTGAATTGCATCTAACCTAGAATTATATCCTATTAAATAGTTGTAGTACTTAAGAGGATTATAAACAGTGTCATTTGCTCCTTCAGCAGTTTTTACTTCTTCTTCTATATTATTTAAAAGATTATATGCTTTTTGACCATTTTCTCCACTACCATGAGTTCTTAACGCTCTTATTATAGTAGCTATTTCATCATTATCTGTAACTATTATTCCACCGTCACCAGCACATCCTAAATTCTTTGTTGGGAAAAATGAAAAACAAGCAACATCTCCTAATGTTCCTATTTTTCTTCCTTTATATTTCCCTCCTACGGCTTGGCAAGCATCTTCTATAACATATAAATTATGCTTTTTAGCAATTTCATTTATTTCATCCATATCTGCACTTTGACCAAATATATGTACAGGCATTATGGCTTTTGTTTTTGATGTTATTTTTTCTTCTATTTTTGTTACATCTATATTGAAAGTTTCTTTATTTACATCTACAAAAACCGGAGTTGCTCCTACTGCTGAAATAGTTTCTGCTGTTGCAAAAAAAGTGAATGGAGTTGTTATTACTTCATCTCCTTCTCCTATTCCCATTGCTTTAAGAGATATTACTAAAGCATCTGTCCCATTTCCAACTGATATTGCATGTTTAACTCCTATAAAGTTTGCAAAATCTTTTTCAAAGTCTATTACTGTTTTTCCCATTATATAATTAGCTGAGGACAACACACCTAAAGCTGCTTTGTCTAATTTCTCTGCTAATGAATTGTATTGCGCTTGTAAGTCTATTAAAGGTATATTCATTGTTATACGCTCCTTTATATATGATAACAAAAACTAATAATAATATTTTACCACATTTATTATGTTATACAATGTTTTTAATATAAATTCTTAGACTATTTATAAATTAAATGTTAAAATTAAAATTATTGTGTTATAAATTTATCCAAAGGAGATGTATTAAATTGAAAGGATATTTAATTAAATTTTACAATTTAATTTCAAACAGTTTCTACTTAAAGTTACTTTACTTATTTGTTAGTTTATCTTTTGTAACCATACTTTTTGACTTTTCTATATTTAAAATATTAAATAAAATATGTATGGTTTGGGCTCTCATTTTATTCTTAATAAGCCTTATTGAAATAATTACTAAAAAAAGAAGGATTTTTATATTTAACATTTTTTTATATATTTTTTTAGCAATAACTCTTTTTTTTACAGTCTATAAATATCCCACAAACGAAAATTATAAAGTCTGGATATTGAATGTATTAATATTAATGGTTCTTTTCTCAATAGATAACTTTAAACACGAGAAAATACTATTAAAAGAACTAGATTGGTATTCTTATTTCTATGCTATCTTTACTTCTATTACATCATCAATATCATTATTATTAATCATTGTTGGATATCAAATACAAAAGACTATTATTAATGCAGATGGTGTTGAGGAATTACTTGTTTTTACTGGGCTATTCAAAAATGAAAACGCTCTTGGAATTGCCTCTGCAATCTCATTAATAATCACTCTATATCTTGTTTTTAAATGTAAATCAATAAGAATAAAATTATTTCTAATCTTCAATTCCATAATACAATTAATTACTTTATTTTTGTCTGGTGGAAGAAGCGGTTACTTAGTTTTATTATCTATTATTTTTACTTTTGTATTTATATATATAAAAAATAATTTTCTTAAGGGTTTAATGTTGATCATTCCTATAATTTCTATATTTTTTATTTTCAAATTAGATGCTAAGACACTACACTATATTTTTACAGGAAGAGAGTATATATGGATTGCTGCCATAAGAATAATAAAATTTGCCTTTTTTAGCGGTATAGGTACATCTAATACCATTCCAACCCTCATTCAAAATCAACCTGCTGATTTAATAGGTGTTACCAAGGGTGGAATACATAATATATATATGGAAATAACGACAGTTAACGGTTTTTTAGCTACATTAATGATACTATTATTTATATTATCCTGTCTTATTTATGGAGTTTATAAAATATCAAAATTTAGCGGTTCCGACAAACTTTCTTATACTATATTACTTGGGCTATTACTTTCTATCCCTGTTGTTAATTTGATGGAAAGTAATTTAGTATATATAATAAGTTTTATTTCATTAATTTACTGGTTTTATGCAGGACACTTTATTTCACTACTATATAATAAAAAATAATAAAAAGTTGTATCAGATTGTGATAATATTCAACCTGATACAACTTTCTTTATTTTTCTTGATTAATTTTATTTACTTCTTTTATTAATTCCATCGCAATATATTCTACATCATCTAACTCTAATGTACTATAAACAGGAAGACTAATTTCATTTACATATTGTGCATATGCATTAGGATAATCTTCTATTTTATATCCTAAATTTTTATAAAGAGTAAACATTGGTAGTGGCTTAAAATGAACATTTGTTGAAATTCCCTTTTCAGCTAATCTTTGAATAAGTAAATTTCTTTTTTCTTCATTAAAGCCTTTGATTCTTAATGGGTATAAATGATATGAACTTTCTGTACCTTCACCGTATTCGGTAACTGGTATTATGCAAAAGTCTTCTTTTTCTAAAATTCTTGTATATACATTAAATATTTCTTTTCTGTACTTTAACATATCTTCATATCTTGTTAACTGAACTCTACCTATAGCAGCATTTATATCAGTCATATTACATTTAAAGCCATCTGTAGTTATATCATATTCCCAAGCTCCAGCTTTCATCTTTGATAACGCATCTTTTGATTGTCCATGTAATGAAGTGAATTTAAAGTCTTGGAATAAATTTTCTCTTCCTTTAAAATTATTATCATTATATGTTATTGCTCCACCTTCTGCTGTTGTAAAATTCTTAACTGCATGGAATGAGAAGGTATGAAAATCACATTGTGCCCCAACTCTTTCTCCTTTATATTTTGCTCCAAAGGCATGAGCTGAATCTACTATTATAATTATATCTTCTCTATTTTTTTCTTTTAAAACTTCTTTAATTCTATCATAATCACAAGGTATTCCAGCAAAATCTACAGGCATAATTACCTTGGTTTTTTCTGTTATTAAATCACCAATTTTGTCATAATCTATAAAAAATGAGTCTTTAGCTACATCACAAAAAATGGGCTTTATACCTCTATGAACTGCTACACTAGCTGTTGCTGTGTATGTATAAGGAGTAGTTATTATTTCATCTCCTTCTTTAATGTCAAAAACTTTTAGTATAAGTTCCATTGCTGCTGTTGCACTATTTAATGCTACAGCTTTATTTGCTTCACAATATTGTGCTAATTCTTCCTCAAATTTAGCAAGTGTTGGTCCTGATGTTATCCATCCTGATCTTAAAACTTCTACTACTGCATTAATTTCTGCTTCAGTTATATCTGGAGGAGAAAATGGTATTTTTTTTATATTATCCATTATTTTCAACCCTTTCATGATTTTATAAGTATAAGTACAATTATATATTTATACATATTAAAGTGCAAGATAGATAATAATAAACAAAAAGGTAAAGTACATACTCTATATAAATGCACTTTACCTTTTTATATATTATCTATCTTACATAATATTACTGTGTTCTACTCAAAAGCCCCCTTAGGTCTTCTATAACTGTCCTTGATACTACTCCACCTACTTGCACAATAGAATTACTTGTCTTACTCTTTAATAATGACTTTTGTGCATATGTTAATTGAGCTTCTGATATTATGACTGGTGAATTGTTAATAGCCGCTACCGGTCCTGAAGTTAAGGCATCTGCTAATTCTAGGCCTTCTGTAATATAAGCCTTATCGATTATGTTGCCAAAAAACCTCTCTATTACTTTAGCATTTGTATCATATCTATTCGCTCCACCTAATCTATTACTAGAAATATCTTGTCTAGTCATTGAATTTATTTGATTTAATATATTGTTACTTAATACACTTTCTCCACCTATTAAATATGCAGTATTTAAGTCTTCTGACTTTAGCCAGCTATTCACGTTGCTTGGGATACTATTGGATTCTACTAATATTATAGGCATTTTATCTCTACCTGATACTGGTGCTATTGACATTGAATCTGCTTCTCCATATCCATTTGCTATAACTAAATTCTCTACATCATAAAGATTTTGATCAATATATTTAGCAACTTGAAGAGCTGTCTCGTATCTATTTATCCCACCTAATCTTGTTATTTTGGTAATTCCTATATTTCGCAATTGATTCTCAACTGCTTGTGTTACAACTGTAAGTCCGCCTACTATTATTACATTTTTAGCACCAAGTCTCTTTATTTCATTTTGAGTTTCTGATGGAATTGAACTAGTTTCAACTAATAATAAAGGACCCTTATAATACGAAGCAATTGGAGTAGCTGCTAATCCATCCGGTATAGCATAACCATTTGAAATAACAACTGTTTCTGCTGAATTAAATGAACTCTTACTTAACTCTACAGCTGTTGCATATCTGTTTATTCCAGATTTAACTTCAATAGGTGGTAAGTATTCATTTGTCATACTCACATTACTTGCTAAGATATATCCTCTATCATTCCAGTTATAGTTTCCATGATACTTATTATCAGTACCACCTTTCCCTACTGGAGTATTTCTTTCTGGATATATTTCATAATAACTTTTACCATTTATAGTTACTTTTTGTAAATCCGATATTATGAATGGTGTGTTTATATACCCTCCATATTGATTAGTATCATTAGTTACATTATATAATAAAGTTCCACTCCTATTTATAACTGAATTATTAGAGGTTGCAACACCAATTTGCTTAGAATTTGTATCTTTCAAATTACTATTTCCACCTGAAAGATACTTATCTATTTCATAAGCATATTTGGTTGCTTTCTCTCCCCAGAAAGGATCTGACGCATATTTAACATTTGTCCCTCTATTTTTATTTCCTAAGAAACCGCCAAAATATCTCCAGTCCGCAGGATCTGCATATCCTCTTGAAATATAATTCTTTGTAAAGTCTATTACTGAATCTTTTGGAGTTGCAAAAATGTCAGCTGATTCTCCTGGAGCTGAATCATATGCTTTTAATCCAAAAAGATTATTTTTAGTTTGAGCAATTGTTGACATTCCGTAAGCTGACTCATTTATTGAAACACCTAATGCTAATAGTGCATTTACTCCATAAGTGTTTTCTGCATCCTTAAATACTTGTCCTAAATTTTTAAGCTTAGATTCTTTTCTTTCTCTATTGTCAATTTTTCCATCCATAACTGCATTTATATAATTATTTAAATCACTTGCTGAATAAACAGTCTTACTCCTGAAAGGTAAATTTAAATAATAAATATAATATGGGCTTCCACTATTAACAGAGTTAGACCTTACTCCTGATTTATAATCTTTTATTAATATATCTAATTTATTAGCTATATCTGTTGCGTTGTTATGATTATATTGATAAAAGTAATTTCCATCATAGCTTAAATATCTAACACCTTCTTTTAAGAAAAAGGGGGCTTTTCCTAGAATTAAGTTATATCCTGTAACTCCAGCCAAATCATAACTGATAAAATGAACTAATTCTCCATTTTTAACTGTATAGTAACTTGGATTTTTGGCTTGGCTTAAAGGTACTACAACCATATCATACGTGCCTGAAGCTTTGTTATTATTTACCCATCCTTCATATCCACTTATCATAACCTTTGCTGATGTACCACTTATATCCAATATTGGTGCATCATCCATATATCCTGGATTAACATATGTAAATGCATCAGTCAATTGAGGTTCTTTATATAGATCTACAGTTCCACTAATAATAGAATTATTACTATATTTTATTATTCTTGCCATTTGATTTGTTGCATAAACAACTTGTCCAACATAATTTATTACTGCTGGATCTTGAGTTTCTTTTGTAGATGGATCAAGAATTTTAGCTGCTTTAACAGCTTCATCTAAATCATCATAAGCTTCAACAAACTCATAACTTCCATCAGAATTGGCAATAGTTAACTCATAATTTTTATCTGTCATTGGTTCTAAAACTTCTAAGTTTTGTAAAGCTTCTTGCTTTAATTTAAATTCTTCTCTCTCTAATTCTTCTTGTGATGTTATTGAAAAGCTTCTTACTTTAGTATTTAAAGCTTTCTTCTTTTGATATTTAGTACCTTTAAGAGAATTAATTGAATTACTATCAGTAATTAAAACTTCAGTATTTTCCTTTTGTTCTTCTTGCTTTGTTACATTTTTGTCTTTAAATTGTAACTCGCTTTCTAAAGAGTTTGAAGAATCTTTTGTAGAATCATTATTATATTGTTCCACCTTTTCTATACTTTCATGAACTTGTCCACTATCCTCTTTATTTTCTAATTCTTCATTCTTATTAGTTTCTTCTATAACCAAATCTTCTTGTTTATTATTAGTTTCTTCAATAACTAAATTACTTGTATTATCTATCTTATTTGTTACTGCTTTTACACTTACATTTGGTACTATAAATGCTACTAATAATAATTGCGCCACTATCTTTTTTATTTTCTTTAATGACACATACTCACCTCCCCTTCCAATATAGAATAACAACTTTATATGATTTTTTCAACCAATATAGGATAATTCTGAATTGTTATTGATATAAAAATTTATTTAATCCTTATTAAATGCTTGACAGTATTTTCTTATTAAAATACCATTAATCTGAGGTGATAGAATTGTCTATAAATAGAAGAATAGTTTCAGCTGATATATTAAGAGTTATATCTATATTCCTTGTAGTTATACTACATGTTTCTGGTGTTATATGGACTATAATTGATGTTAATTCATTAAATTGGAGTGTAATTAATATATACAATTCACTTGCTAGGTGTTGTGTACAAATTTTTATTATGTTAAGTGGTATGTTTTTCTTAAATCCAAATAAGAGCATTACTCTAAAAAATATTTATACTAAATATTTACCAAGAATTATTATTGCTCTTTTATTTTGGAGTTCAATCTATTTAATTAGAACTCCACTAAATATTGAATCAATAAAATATATTATTATATCTATATTAAAAGGAAATACTAATTATCACTTATGGTTCTTATACATGATAATAGGACTATATATTGTAACTCCAATTTTGAGAATATTAACTTCTAATTCTACTAAAAGACAAATTGAATATTTTTTATTAATTGGTATTATAATTTCTGTTATTATTCCAACCTTGTCCGATTACTTTCCATTTAATTTTATTTTAGAGAATATTAATAAAATGTATATATTTATACCAAAAGCATATGTTGTATATTATTTATTAGGATTTTATTTAACTAATTATGAATTGAAAAAATCAATAAGAATATTGATTTATTTTCTTGGTTCATCCGGTGCAATATTTACTGTAATTATAACTCAATATTTATCAATTAAAAATTCGACACCTACTGATTCATGGCAAGGTATATTTAGTATAAATTTAATGATGTATAGTATAGCTGTATTTCTGTTCTTAAAGAATTACTTTGATAATATTACATTTTCTAATAGAAATATTATGTTTATATCAGTATTATCTTCTTGCTCTTTTGGTGCATATTTAATTCATGATCTATTTATCAAGTATTTTATTAAAATTGGATTTCTATCATTAAATACTAAAGCACCTATTATTCTTGTTCCCATTATTTCTTTCGGAATTTTTATATGTAGTATGTTTTTATCTTATTTAATAAAAAAAATACCTATATTAAATAAATTCATTATATGAATACTTTTAAAATTTATCCTGAATAAAAAAGGGAGACTTAATTAATCCGATACCTATGTCAAGGACATTATAAAAAAAGGGTTATGCACAAAGAAGATGATTTCTGTATTGAACAGGGGTCATCTTTTTTTGATCCCATTTATACCTGTAGTTATTATAATAAATTATATATTTATTAATTTTACTTTTAAGTTCTTCATATGAATTACACTTCTTAGATTTAACAGAGTCTTTCAAATGACCAAAGAAAGATTCCTGCGGGGCGTTGTCCCAACAGTTCCCACGGCGAGACATGGATTGACCCAAGTCATTTTTCTTCAGTAAGGCTTGAAATATAGGACTTGTATAATGTGAGCCTTGGTCAGAATGGATAAATACATTTGCAGCTAACTTTACTCTCTTCTGTTTTTTTAGTTTTCGTATTGTTTCTGTCGCTATATCTAGAGTAATTCGTTTAGACATATGATGAGTTAAGATTTCACCTGTTGCAGCATCTAGAATGGTTGACAAATAAGCCATATCGTTTTCGCCGTATGGCAAATATGTAATATCAGTTAATAAAACTAAACCAGGAGTTCCTTGCTTGAAATTTCTTTCTAAGAGATTCGGAACAGTTCTATGTTCTCTAGTTGCTTTTGCTATTTTTTTATAAGGATTAGATTTTCTATGTGGGCATATAATTTCATATTTTTTCATTATTCGTTGTATCTTTTTTAAGCTATAAATTACATTACATTCATTTTCTAAGATCATTTTAATAGACCTAGAACCTTTCTTGTATCCACGTCGGTTAAAAGCCTTTAAAATTAGATTTTTAGCAAATAAGTCTTGATTATCACGTTGCTTTCGTATATCTGCTGAATTTATATAATTGTAATATCCCGAGCGTGAAACATCTAAAATCTTACAAAAGTATCCTGTTAACCTTTTAAAATTATTCATTTCAATTGTAGATTTTATTAATTCAAATTTAGTGCTAGTATTCAATTCTTTATTTTTCTTTATCAGCAACCTTTCTTTCTCGTCTAATTTTTTTAATAGTTCTACCTGTGCTTCAAGTAGCTTGATCTTAGCTTCTTGTCTTTCTATAATTTCTTCTTTTGTTAATTTGCGATTAACATTGCGGTAACGTGGAGTTCTTGTGGATTTATCTAAAGCTAGAATACCACCTTTATCATAGGCTCTCTTCCATCTAGCAGCTGATTCTTCAACTCTTTTAATTCCAATCATATCTATATCAAATCCATTTTCAACAAAAATTTTTCGTGCTGGTTTTCCAGCAATATATTCATCTATAAATAATCTTTTGAACTCAAATGTATAAGTTATTGTTGTTTCACTTGCTTTAGCTACATATTTATTCTTCTCTAATTTTTCTATATCTTCTCTCGTTAATAAAAATCTACCCATTTAGCAACCTCCATCTATTTATTTAATTATATAAAAAATACCTATAGACATAAACCCTTTTATTTAAGTGTCTAGTCTATAGGTATCAGTTTAAACTTAGTCTCCCTTTTATCCTGTTATTCTTCACTTTTACCAACACCAGACAATATTAATCCTTTGTTATGATCTAATGCCCAGCTAATACCCCAGTCATTTTGGAATATAAGGATATTTCTATCTTTAAAGTCTTTAACTTTTTTAGTATCTGAAGTTAAATTTAACTTATCCATATCAATATCTTTATTTTCTATCCATCTTACATATCTAAATGAAAGTCTATCCATCTTAATATCAACGTTGTATTCATTTTTTAATCTGTATTCTAAAACTTCAAATTGAAGTACACCTACAACTCCAACTATTATTTCTTCCATTCCTATAAATAGTTCTCTAAATACTTGGATTGCCCCTTCTTGAGCTATTTGTGTAACACCTTTTACGAATTGCTTTCTTTTCATTGTATCTACTGGTCTTACTCTTGCAAAATGTTCTGGTGCAAAGGTTGGAATACCTTCAAATTTAAATTTCTTTGATGGGGCACATAAAGTGTCTCCTATTGAGAATATACCTGGATCAAATACTCCAATTATATCTCCTGCATATGCTTCTTCAACTATTTCTCTATCTTGAGCCATAAATTGTTGTGGTTGTGCAAGTTTAATCTTCTTACCACCTTGCATATGATAAACATCTTCACCTTTTTCAAATTTACCTGAGCAAATTCTCATGAATGCAATTCTGTCTCTGTGAGCCTTATTCATATTTGCTTGAATTTTGAATACAAAAGCAGAGAAGTTTTTATCAAATGGATCTATTTCTCCTATGCTTGAGTTTCTTGGTAATGGTGCAGAAGTCATTTCTAAAAAGTGCTCTAAGAATGGTTCAACACCAAAGTTTGTTAAAGCTGATCCAAAGAATACTGGTGTTAATTCTCCTGATTTTACTTTTTCTATATCTAAATCATCTCCAGCTATATCTAAAAGTTCTATATCTTCCATTAACTTATCGTGAAGAGCTTCCCCTAGTATTTCTCTAAATCTTGGGTCATCTACTGAGCCTTCAACTGCCTCTACTGCACTTTGACCATGATTTCCTGCTGAAAAGGCTATAATTCTATTGTTATCTCTTTCATAAACACCTTTAAATTCTTTACCAGAACCTATTGGCCAGTTCATTGGATATGTTTTTATTCCAAGTTCATTTTCTATTTCTTCTAATAATCCAAATGGATCTTTTGATTCTCTATCCATCTTATTTATAAATGTAAATATAGGCATTTCTCTAAGAGATGCAACATGGAATAGCTTTCTTGTTTGATCTTCTATACCCTTTGCTCCATCTACTACCATTACAGCACTATCTGCTGCCATAAGAGTTCTATATGTATCTTCTGAGAAGTCTTGGTGTCCTGGTGTATCTAATATGTTTATACAATGTCCTCTATAATTAAATTGCATTACTGAGGAAGTAACTGAAATACCTCTTTGCTTTTCTATTTCCATCCAGTCTGATACTGCATGTGTAGAAGCCTTTCTTGCTTTAACTGAACCTGCAAGTCTTATTGCTCCTCCATATAGTAAGAACTTTTCTGTTAATGTTGTTTTACCTGCATCTGGATGGGATATAATAGCAAAGGTTCTTCTTTTTTCTATTTCATTTATGTAATCTGCCAAAGTAGCTTCCTCCTTAAAATTAAGTTTTAGGCACATGAAAATAAATAATAAACCAAAGATGCGACGAATATTTTGTGTAAGACAAGGAAGTAAATTTGCAGATACTGGTAGTTATCTAAAAATTTACTGACGCAGTATTACGCAAAATAGGCTAGCATACTGGTCTATTATTTATTTGATTGTGCCTTATCTCTATTTCTCTAGTTATTCATTATACCCTAAAGTTTAATAATTTAAAATGAAAATTTTTGCATAAATTGCGAAGCAATTTATTTAGTTCACAGTGCACAATTCACAGTTTGCAGTTTTTGGAATAAAGTAACAGAGAACAAGGACAAGCTCAATTATAGTCTGCTACACTTAACTAAGTTTTTAATTTCCCTCACCAATTATTTTTTACCAATAACTTAATTCATTATTAATTTAAATTCTAAATATAAGTTGGCTAAGATAAATAGACGGTGAAATAAGCATATAGCGAGAAACTAGAAGTACTTGGTGAAGGAAGACCTACTATGCCTTAGTGTTGTTGGTTTGTCTGAGCGCAGCGAGTTTAACCAAAACTCTTGGCATAGTAGTTCTCCCGAGCCTAGTACTTCTTTGCGTAGCTATTTGGCTTATGAAACATATCTATTTATCGTAGCCTTTATATTCTCAATTTGCAACAAATTCTCATTTTATAGGGAACAAGTATCAGGTCTTAATTATAGAATGATTCGTATTTAAAATATAGAGTTTATTTTACATAAGGTATCCTTATAAAAAATGGATTAAGTTTCCATAGATAATAAAAAGGCATGGTCTAGCCTTCTATTAAGAATTCTATCCATGCCCTTCTTCTATAATTGTATCAATTTAGATTACACTTCTATCTTTTTTCTCTTTAAAGTTAATGCAAAAATTCCAAGTGTACTAATTACTAATCCTATAATTAATATATTAGAACTAGTTTCATCTCCTGTTGCTGGTAATTCTGGGGTAGTTGAAGGATTTCCAAGTTCTTTATTCATTAGCTTTGTAATATCAACAAGAGCATTCAATGCTTTATCAACGTCTTTTTGTGTTGCATTATTATCCTTTATAACTTTTTCTACTGCTTTTAATGCTTCTTGATATTTTCCCCAATTTTCTTTTGAGTGATTTTCTTCTTTATAATAAGCTAAACATTCTTTATAAAACTTTTCTAACTTAGTTTTATCTACTTTATCAACTTGAGGTTTCTCAACCTTTAGCAAATTATCTTGTGCTACCTTAAGCTTTGATAAAGCATTATCTATTGCTGATTGTGTTGATGCATTTATATATACTTCCTTAGCTTCTTTCAATGCTTTTACAAATGTATCTTTTTCTGCTCCATCTAGATATTTATCTAAGTTAATTTTTTCAGCTTCTGCAATTGCATTTCCTAATTCATTTCTATTAACTTCTTCTGGTGTCTCTACTAATTTTAATGCTGCTTGTGCTTCTGAAAGAATTTGGATTGCTTTATTAATTTCATCTTGTGAAACTGCATTTCCAATTAAAGCTTTTGAATCTACTAAGGCTTTTACAAATGCATCTTTTTCTGCTCCATCCTTATATAAAGTTAAATTAATCTTTTCTGAATTTGTAATAGCTTCTTCTAAAGCTGTATAATCTAAGTTTTGATTTTTAACAGTTACTGTACATTCTGCTGCTAAACCTGCTGCATTTGTTATTTTAATCTTAGCAGTTCCTGCACTTATTCCTGTAAGAATACCATTTTCATTTACCTTTATTACATTTTCATCAGAAGAACTCCATACAATACCTTTTAGAACAGTATTTTTTTCATGTTGTGGAGCTAATAACATTTTTTCCCCTACATTAAGTGTTAAGTCTTCTAATGTTGCTGTATCTGCAACCTTTTGTATAAGAACTGGAACAACTTCTGCTACTGCTGCAAAATTACCTTTACCTTGCTCAACATAAATTTTAATTGTTTTTGCAGTAAGTAGTTTATTAAACTTAGCAGTTTCCCAAGCTCCTCCTAGTGTATTCGAGTCCGAAACAATAATAGATTCTGATACTTCTAAAACATTTCCTTCTACATCTAAAATTTCATATTTGTATTGTTGTACAATACCATTATTTGCACTTGGTCTTTGTTGTAATTTAAATCCTCCAATTTCAATTTCTTTTCCTAAATCTACAGTTAAAATTGCTGGATTATTTTTACTTACAACAAATCCACTACCACTCCAGTTTGAGTGCCAGAATGTAGAAGAATCTCCATCAGTAGTTGCAGAAGCTACTCCACTTCCTGCTCCTTCACCTGTTGGTTCTTCTGTATTTGCACTTGAACTTATATTACTTAATTCCTCTCTTGGAATGTCTATTACAACCTCATCTACAATTTTCATTTCAAATATAACTTCTTCCCCATTTGGAAGTGTTGCTGTAATAGTTGTATTTCCTCCTACTAGTGCTTTTACAATATTTGCATCCTTATCTATAGCTGCTATATTTTCATTACTTGAAGTCCATTCAATTTTATCAAGACCACTTCCGTAAATTTTAGCTATTTCGCCTTTATAAAGATTTAAACTTGAAAGTGTAACTGCAATAGCATCTTTATCCTCTGTAATTACTAAATTGTCTAGAACAAAGTCTGTTTGTCCCATAGATCCACTACCTGCTTTACTTCCATTTTCATAAAGACCAATCCAAGTTTGTCCGCTTCCACTACCAATAACTTGCATATTAACATGTTTTGTCTCTCCAGGAGCTTGTGCAAGATACTGTTCTGCTGTAGGAGCAGTATAATTTGTTCCTTCTCCAATTACCATAGCATATGCTTTGTCTGGCCCTGACTGATAATCAAATTCAACATTATATACTTTACCTGCTTCAAAACGGAAGTTTTGTGGAAGAGTCTGATAAATTATTCCTGTATTCGCACCGTGATGCTTTAGTGACCAATTTCCTGAAATTACATCATCAATTAATCTTCCATTCCAGCCTGCTTGTGTATATGGTTCATGTAATTGTGATAAATGTGTTACAGGATCTGAAATTCCTTGTGCAGAGCTTAATACAAATGGATATAACCCTTGCACTACTGTTTCAAAATCTTGCTTAAATACTCCATCTTCATTAAAATTATTTAATTTCTTTTCTACAATACGGATATCATCCATATAAGTAGAGCCTTGTCCTGCTGATCTAGATAAAGTTAATTTTGCAGTACTCTTTTCTGCTACAAATGAAACTTGCATACGTTGCATTTTACTTCCATTCTTTTGATCAGATTGAACATAGTTATTTAAAATTGAGCCTTCAGTATAATTAGAAACTGTCTTACTTCCTGTATTTACTTCTATAGTTGCCTTTGAATTACTGTTATTTTCTACATATATTTCTGCTACATAGTCAATTCCTTCTTTTAAACCAGAAATAGTTGTTGTTACAGATACATTGTCCAAAGGACTATTAAATGCTAATCTTTGATCGCCTGTATTTGCTTTTTCTATTACAACTGATTCATTTTCTATATCTCCTGACCATTCATCTGAAGATAATTTTTCTCCAGCTGCATATCCATTGAATCCTAGATCTATAACATAATCAGATTCACCAAAATTATTTTTTAGCTCCTTAATTTCTGTACCTTTTGCTAATACATAGGCTGTAGCTGCTTTAGCCTCTATATTTATAGAGCCATTATTTACAGGAATATTCACTTCATTTATACGTCCTTGATCAGAAAGTTCATACATTACAACATTTCCAAGTCCTTCCCATCCATTTGGAAGATTCCACGTAGTTTTTCCACCTTCTAAATTCCAGTGGTATAATTTTTCTGATCCATCCTCATCTGTCCATGGTAATAAATATTCAACATCATTTAATACTACTTTGCCATTTAAAGTTATTGTACGTTCAATATTATCATCGCTTCTTTGCTTTTCATTTCTTGTTACAACAACTTCATCTCCTGCATCATTTTTCAATGTAATTTGTTTTTCGTGGTTTCCTACTGGTGATTGTCCAGCTTGATAGTTTTCCCAATCTGTTACATAGTAATGTTGTAAGAATTTAGTAGGTAGATTTTGATTAAATGTTTGTAGAATGTAGTTATTAAAGTTTTTATCTCCACCCCATCCTTCAAATCCATATAATCTGTATCCTCCAAGCAATGGATTATCTGCTGTTCCTCCATACTTTGGATAATTTAACACTTGTGAATCTCTATGATCGTTCCTGATGAAACGAATAATATCACTATTAAATCCTTTTGCACTTGCTCCACCATAAGCCGCATCTGTTGACCAGTGTTGCCATGTAGAATCATATTCTCCTTGTGCACTAAATTCTGTTGTGAATCTCCAGCCAAGAGAATTTATTTCTTTTGCAACATTTCTTGTTTCCCATGCATCTTGATACCATACGTCAAGATATATAAAATCCATATTATCTTTACGACTTTCAGCATCAGCTTTAATTTCCTCTTTTGTTGCAGTTACTTCACCTAGTGAATTTTCTACTGCTTGTGGCCATTCTCTATTATAGAAATCTGTTCCATTAATACGATCATATAATTGTACAAGACGCTTCCACCTTGCTTGACTTGATAAATCCCAAAGCTTATCTATTACATGTGACTGATCTAACCATCCCCATCCATTTCCAAATGGTTTTTGTAACATATCTTCATTAAATGAAGCTGCTTCTGGATATACTTCTTGTGCATTTATGTGGATACCAATGTCAGTATTATAATCATGTGCAATTTTAATTAAACTTTGGAAATCTTCTACTCCACCTTGTTGTTCTGCAATATCTGCATATTCTGAATTCGCAGAATCATGACCTTCATTTCCATAGCCCTTTAATACAACTGATTGTGGAAGTCCATCTGTTGCAAGATATACTTTTTTAATATTATCAGCTGTTGTTAAATAAGGGTTAGCTGCCATACTTGCAAAATTCATAACAATACGGTGGTTTACCATATCTTTTACTGTTTCTGATTTATACGGGATATTCATAATATCACGGAATGCAAGTGCTCCATCATTCCAGTCAATATCTTTATCTCCATTTTCATCTGCTGCAATAGATACTTTTGTACATGGTAAATCACTTACTGGATAAGCTTCATATTGGCTAGCTGCTGCTTGTCCCCTCTTATCTCCTAATTCATAATACCATGCTGCACTTGTAAGGCTAATTGAATCCGCACCATTATTTCTAACAACACGTTTATCGCCTTCAGCTTCTGAATTACTATAAAGACCTGCACTTAACTTTTCATTTGTAAGGAATCCATATAAATATGAATCTGTTTCTGATGGAATAAATCCATTTTTAAAATCTATAAAAACATCTCCACTTACTGTAGTTGTTGTAGATGTTTTTGCGCCTGCAAAATTAGAACCTTCTTCTACAGCATCTATTGTTATAAGATTTAAGCCTGGAACATTAATGGTTGCAATCTTAGCACAACCTTCTGCCTTATCTAAGGATATTACTTCCCATGTTAAATCATTTTCCTTTACACTTACTTTTACCTTCATATTTAAATCAATATTATTTTCAGTATTCTTAACATGCATTGCATATATTCTGAAGTTTTCAGCATCTTCTTCCACTGTAACAGTTGGCTCAATTGTTACACTATTAATTGCTATTGTATTAATATCAGTCTCATTACCACGGAAATATTGATCTTTTACCTCTTCTCCATTTTCAAGCATTTGATATCTAGCAACAACTGGGAAGTCCTTTCCTATATATACTTTCATTCTATCTGATGCTATACTATCATATTGTGTTAAATCTAAAGGTGCCTTTTCTTCCAATATAACATCTATTATATTAGCTTTATCTTCAATATTTATAACTTTAGAATATGCTTCATAACCTGGTTTTGTAACAGCCATATTATACTGTCCAATTTCTAATCCATCAAACTGATACTTACCATTTATATCTGCTTCAGTTGAATTTACACCTATACGTACAACTGCTCCTGGAATTACCTTTCCATCTTTTGTTGAAACAGTTCCTGATGCAGGTACAAGTTTTGAATACTTTTCCTCAAAAATTTGTCCTTGACGATTTGCACAGAATACCCAATTATCTTCCATGCAATTTATTCCGTTATATTTTACATCTGAAAAGGAAATTGTTGTTGCTCCATTTGTCTTTACACCAAATCTTCCTTTCCCAGCATTTTTGTTAGCAAAGGTAATTAAATCTTGATTTGTAACTCTAGATGTAACTCCATTAACTGTTACTGATAATGTTTCATTGCTTATTGATATAGACATTTGTAATTCTTCACCTTCAACAGGTGTAGGAAGACCTGGAATCTTTGGATAAGAACCTCTTCCATCTAAATTATATTGGTAATACCATTGACTACTTGAGTCATATCCAACATATAGCCAATTATTATCGTTTACATAAGTATAAAAAACTCCCCAGTTATTGCTTGGCTTTAACTTTAATGAAAGTTGTCCTGAAGCTTCCATCTTTTTATCGTTATCAAGTAATAAAACTGGTGCTTTTGCATTTGCATTACCATAAGCATGTCCTCCACCATTGTTAGATCCTCCTGTTAAAACAAACCACTTTTCCCCTTGTTCAGATGGTGTCTCCTCTTCTGATTCTCCTGGAATCTCTACTGCTGGTTCCCATAGTTGCCCTGCAAGATTTTCCTTATATAATGTCCATGTATTATAGTTACTATATCCAACTACTACATTTGAGAAATATATATCAGTGTATTCTTCTTGATATCTAGCTGCTCCAAATCCTATTTGTCCATTTTGATCCTTCAAACTAATAAATTCAGCTGTCTTAATTAAAGCTTCTCCACTTTTACCACTTGTCTTATTTTCTACGCTTACTTTAAGCCCATCTTCTTGATATTGTGTATTAATGTTTACTATATCATTTTGATTTAATTCTGGTAGTCCATTAACTGATGGATAGCCTGTGCCACCATTCTTATATTCTATAAACCAACCTGTTACTCCATCATACCCGATATATCCCCAATGATTATCATCTACATATTTTGTTACAAAACGAAATCTTGTATGATTCTTTGTACTTCCTACTTTCATTTGAAAACTAATTGACTCATTTGTAATATCATTTTTATTTGATAATACAAAAGCCTCTGGAGTCGTACTGCCAAAATGACCATTACCATTACCACTTCCAGCTTTTATATGTGCTGCAATTTTTGGTGCTGCTAAAACATGTAAAGATGGTAACAGGCATGTTGAAAAAAATACAGTAAACGCTATCAACGCTGACCAAAACCTTTTCATTTTCCCTTTTATAATATTAACCATATACATAAACTCCTTTCCCTTAGTTTAAATTTGTGATTATACTAAATTTTATCAGCTTTTTATCTTTCCTCCTTTCATTTCTCTCCTTCATTTGAAAGTTTCTTACCCTATTATTATAAAATGTAAAATATGTTCTTTTATAATAATAGGAATTTACAAATGTATCTTTTTATTAATCTTTACCCTTTTAGAAATTTTTCTAAACACTGTATTTATATAGTGAATTTGGGTATAAATAGTATGAGCTAATTTTACATTATTTATTAGTAATAAAATATTATTATGTTAGTGAAAAGTTATATTATCTTGCTGTATTTTTTCTCTTTAGATATAGCTTTAACAACTTAACTTCTATAAACAATTTAACCAAATATTCTTGAAATATAATTTCCTATAAAGCAAAAAAAACTCCCTAAGGAGTTTTGACAACAATTATACATTATTCATTTCATCTATTGCTCTTACATTCCACTTAACAAAAATTACAAGTGCAATATTAGCTGCTGCCGTTATAAGTAAAATTATTCCTATTGGTATTCCTGCTTCTATTATCTGCCCATATAATAATTGCCCTGGGGCTACACTTATGGTTGCAATGGCTGTTGAAAAGGCTGAAACTTTACCTAACATTTCTAATGGTACTTCCTTTTGTATAAATGTTAATGTTAGTACATTTGATAATGATAAAGACATCATAATTGCCATACCAGAAATGCCAAATAAAATTGCTAATACATAGTTATTTGCTTTCACGGCTCCTAATGAAGACATTAGTAAAACTCCTGCAATCATTGGAAAATATGTATAATGTACCTTTTTCATTGAAAACATCTTTGGTTTTATGCTTATCCAAAATCCTCCTATTATCATTCCTAAAACAAATATTCCCTCAACTATTCCATAAATCTGTGATGGTAATCCTAAAAAAATATTTATAAAGTATGGTGCTAGTATTGTTAGCACTGGAACTAAGAATATGTTACATAAAGCATATGAAGCTATAATTCCAAGAACAACCTTTTTCTTTTTTGATAGATATTTAAAGGTTTTGTACATATCCATAAAGGAATCTTTTATAAATCTTACTGATAAAACTTTGCTGTTAGTGTTTTTGCTGTTTTTAGTATTCTGATCTTTACTTCTTGTTATTTCAACTGTTGGTGCTATCTCCATATCAGATATATCTGTAACTAAATTTAGATCTTTTTTATCTAAAGAACTAACATTAAAAGCTTCTTCTTCATCCACATTCTTAACTACATCTGGAATATCTAAAAACATTTCCATTACTGCTGAAGCAAAAAAACTAATTGCATTTATTATTACTATTAATTTTATTCCTACTATTCCATATAAAATTCCTGCAAGTATTGGTCCTAAAAAATTTACTACTGATCCTACTTGACTTATTATTCCATTGGCACTTGTTAGTTTTTCTTCATCCACTACTTGTGGAATTGAAGCTGTTACTGCTGGTCCATATAATGTATAGCATATTGATAGCATAAACATAACTGCTGCAACTATCAACTTATGATCATTTCCACTAAATACTACAAAAGCATAGCCTCCAATTAGTATTGAGCAGAAAAGGTCCAAATAAACCATTATCTTTTTTCTATTTACATTGTCTGATAGCATCCCAGCAATTGGTGCAAATAATATATATGGTATTGTTGATATTGCTAATATATTTGCAAAGGCAGCTGTACTACCTGTAAATTCTAGTAAGTATAAGGACATACTAAATCTTTGAATGGCGTTTCCAAACAAAGATATAATTTGCCCTATAACTATTATTATAAAATTTTTATTTTTCATGTTCACCCCTTAGAAGTTCATATTCCATACATATTGGATAATCTCCATTTTCACTTGTTTGAAGATTAGCCTCTACTCCATATATTTCTTTTAAAGTACATTTCGTAATAACATCTATTGGTTTTCCCTGGCAAATAACTTTGCCCTTTTTAAGACCTATTATGTTATCTGCGAACCTACAAGCATTATTAAGTTCATGAAGTACTATAACTACTGTAATTTTCTTTTCCTTATTAAGTTTTTTTAGCACCTCTAATACCTCAAGTTGATATGACATATCTAAGTAAGTTGTAGGCTCATCAAGCATTATAATATCTGTTTCTTGAGCTAAAGTCATAGCAATCCATGCCCTTTGTCTTTGCCCTCCAGATAAATTTTCAACTTCTCTATCTGCAAACTCTAAAAGTCCAGTTTCTTCAATTGCCCAATCAATAACTTCTTTATCATGGCTATTTAATCCACCTATCATCTTTTGGTGTGGAAATCTCCCGTAAGCTACAAGTTCTCTTACTGTAATCCCACTTGGACATACTGGTCCTTGAGGAAGAAATGCTACTTCTTTTGCTATAGATTTTTCTTTTATTTTCTTTATATCTTTACCATTAATTAAAATATTTCCAGACCTTGGCTTATTAATTCTTGCTATTGTTTTTAAAAGAGTTGATTTTCCACAACCATTTGCTCCAATTATTATACTAACTTCACCCTTTGGTATAGATAGATTCATATTTTCAATTATTATATTATTTTCATATGAAACTGATAAATTCTTTATACTAATAGCTTCCATAATTATTTCTCCTTCATCATTAAATAAATAAAATATGGTACTCCAAATATTGATACAGTAATTCCAACTGGAATTTCAATTGGAGAAAATAAATTTCTTGAAACTGAGTCTGCAAGAAGAATTATTATAACACTTATTATTGCTGATATTGAAACAAAGTGCTTATGATAAGGTCCAACTAGTTTTCTTGCAATATGAGGAGATACAAGTCCTAGAAAGCCAATGTTTCCTGCAAAAGCTGTTGCAGTTCCTGCTAATATAACTACATAGCTTAAAAACTTTTTTCTTTCTTTTTCTATATTTAATCCTAAAGATATTGAAAGCTCATCTGAGAGATTTAAAATATCTAATTTCTTATGGTTTAACAATACTAATATGAACATTAAAGTTATTATTGGTATGATTACTTTAGCATAACTCCACCCTGATCCCCAAAGGCTTCCTGAGGTCCAAACTAAAACTCTGTTGTAATCTCCAAGCCCCCCTCTAAATGTACTAAATACTATAAATGCATTAAGAGCTGAATTCATACCTATACCAATTAAAAGTAATCTTTTTGGCTTTATTCCATTTTTGCTAGATAACATATACATTATAAATGAAGAAACTGCTGCTCCAATTATAGCCATAAAGGGAAGAACAAAAATAGATAAAGAACCAAGCTCACTATAATAATTTGCTGTTTTATATGTAATGAATAAAACTGCTGCAACTGCTGCTCCTGCATTTATACCTATAATTCCTGTTTCTGCTAAATCATTTTTAGTTATGGTTTGAAGTATTGAACCTGCTGTAGATAATGCAACTGCTACAAATATTCCAACTAACATTCTTGGAAGTCTTATATTTAAAATTGCTGTATTTTGAAGTTTTGTCCCTTTTCCAACTAAAACATTGATAACTTCTAGTGGAGATATTTTATAGGTACCCCAGCATAGTGTAACTAAGAAGGAGGCTATTAATAAGATTAATAAAATGATTAAAACTATTTTAAATCTTTTCTTTTTCATTATCCTCTCTCCTTTCTAGCCACAGCTATAAAAAATGGTATTCCTATTAAAGCTGTAAATACTCCAATTGGAGTTTCATATGGATCTAATAACATTCTTGCTGCAACATCTGCAAATGTTAAAAGTGTTGCTCCTAATAAAAATGAACATGGTATATTTCTTCTATAATCTTCACCTAATATTTTTCTAACTATTTGTGGAACAATAAGTCCAACAAAAGCTATATTTTTTCCAACTGCTACTGCTGCTGCACACATTGGTATAATAACCATAAGTGTTGTAAATCTTATTTTTTCTGGATTCTGCCCAAGTCCAATTGCAACATCATCTCCAAGGCTTAAAATATTGATTTTAGGTGATAATAAAATTCCTATAATAAGTCCTATAATTCCTACCCAAAACACTAACCTAAAATCTGCCCAACTTGCATTTCTAAAACCACCAGATACCCAAAATCCTATCATTTGAGATTGATTTGATAAAAGTCCTATTATAGTTGTTAAAGAAATGAAAAATGTACTCATAGCTGTTCCTGCTAAAAGTATCTTTGCAATGGAATTATTATTTGCTTTTTTAGATATAAATCCTAAAACTATTAATCCTGTTATAAGTGCTCCTATTAAGGATGCTATCATAACATTTTTAATATTTACTGATATTCCTGCTGCATAAAATATTGCTATAACTAGTGTTGCTCCTTGGCTGACTCCCAGAATTGAAGGTTCAGCTATTGGATTTCTTGTAACACCTTGAATCATTGCTCCTGTTACTCCTAAAATTCCCCCTGTAAATAATACAGATAAAGCTCTTGGAATACGAACATCCCTAATTAACATAAGCTCAAGTGTTTCACTGTAATTAAAGATACTGTCCCAAATCTCTGAAAAGCCAATATGGACAGCCCCTAGCCTTACAGCTAGAAGCAGTCCTATTGTTAGAAGTAACATACTACAAATTGTAAAAATTATCGTACGTTTCTTACTTTGTTCCATTTAACATTTCACCTATTTCATCTATTAATAATTCCCTACCTATTGAGCTGTATCCTTGATTAAAATATGGTGATGATTGTAGTTTAACTACTTTTCCTTCTTTAACTGCTGGTAAGCTGTTCCATATAGCATTACTTTCAAGTTGTGCTAAATCTTCATCTGTTGCTATTAAGAATATATAATCTGATTTAATTGATGCTAATCCTTCATATGTAACTACTGGAAGACTAATATCACTTTGTTCTGGCATTCCTTCTGGTTTAGCAAGGCCCATATCTTCATATAAAACATTTCCAAATCCTGCTCCATCAAATATAAAGAATTGTCCACCACTTGCTAAGAATGAAAGATAAGTTGTAGATTCACCATATTCTTTTTTAACTTTATCTCCAGCTTCTTTTGCTTTTGATTCATAATTTGAAATCCACTTATTTGCTGCTTCTTCCTTATTAAATACTTTTGCAAATGCCTTAACATCTTCTTTCCAGTTTAATGCTTCTAATTTAATCATAACTGTTGGAGCAATTTCATTTAATTGATCGTACATTTTTTCTTGAACTGTTGATATAACTATTAAATCTGGGTTTAAGTTCATAACTGCTTCTACATCCATAGTATCTTGCATGCTATATCCTAAAATTTCTGCTCCCTTTAATGTTTCTTCTAAATATGCAGGAAACTTAGTATAGTCATAAGCATCACTATTTGCTGTTCCTATTACCTTATATCCTAATATAGATAAAATATCACTATTTCCACTTAAATCCACTATTCTTTGAGGTTCTGCTGGAATCTCAACTTCTCCTCTAACATCTGTTACCTTTACAGTTTTATCTGATGCTTTGTTTTCAGTTGTAGTTCCATTTGTACCACATCCTACAAGCATTATTGCAGTAACACATGATGCAACTATTGTTTTTAATAAATTCTTCTTCATAATATACCTCCGATTATTCAGTTCACAGTGCACAGGGCACAGTTCACAGTTTTTGTTTAGTTCACAGTGCACAGGGCACAGTTCACAGTTTTTGTTCAGTTCATTGTGCACAAGGCACAGTTCACAGTTTTAGTTCAGTTCACAGGGCACAGGGCACAGTTCACAATTTTGTTCAGCTCATTGTGCACAGTTTTTACTATTATGTATTAATTAATTTTTTATTGATAATACTTTTCACTTGTTTATTACATTAGTAATTGTATGTGATATTCATTCTCAATTCAATATCTGCATCTAATTTGATAATTTTATCATCCAATATAATAATTTTTATATGGAAATTATAGATTTTCTGCTATAATAATTTTATTCAGTTCACAGTGCATAGGGCACAGTTCACAATTTAGTATGAAACCACTATGTAGTTTTTGAAAGTTAGATTTATTTTAACTCTTTCAGCGTTAGTAAAATAATTTTCTAATTCAGCTCTACTGAATTATTTCCTTAACTGTGCACTGTGACTTGTTAACTGTGAACCAAAGATAAATGTTACTTTGTAAAATTTATTATTTCCTAAGGGAAAAATTTTATTAATATAATAAGATATTTTTATAATTAAAAATAGGGGGACATTAAAAACAAATGATATCAAAATCAACTTATGAGTTTCAAAAAGAAGTTTTGAGTAATATGACATTTTCACCTCATTCTATGGGAAACTACACTATATATAAGAATGATGATAGGCCCGATCTTGGGTATTTTATTAAATATAGTCGAGAAGGATACTATGATTTTGGAGTTGGTGATTATACTATACCAAATGAATTTTCTTTATCTTTTAATCATAAAGAACCAATAATGCGTTTTGGTACTGTATATACTGGGGTTACAAAGTTTAAGATAGAAAATAACCCAATCTCTTCTTTTTCTCCATCTTCATTTTTTGTTGTGGAAAAAAATATAAAAGGATCTCAAGTATGGAAAAAGGGACAACACTTTCATGGAGCAGAAATAACTATTTATAAAAAGTTTTTTGATGATATTATAGATAAAAACTTTCCTAATACACTTGGTTTTAATAACTTTATAACTAATTATACTTATCGCTATCTTCCTCTGGAAATAGCAACTATTGTTCAACAATTAAGAAACTTAGTACAAGCTAATAAATTAACTTTATTATATTTAGAAAGTAAGATTCTAGAAGCAATTGCTTTAATGTCACAAGAAATTCAATGTTCGATTGAAAATACTTTTACAAATCAATTAGATTATGGTGATATTATGATTGGAAAAAATAGACGAGTTTCACTAACAGCTTCTGATGTAAATGCACTACAAAAAGCCCATGAAATCTTAACAAAGGAGGCATGCAATCCCCCTACAATAAATACATTAAGTAAGATGGTATTTTTAAATGAGCAGAAATTAAAAGCAGGATTTTCATCAAAATATCATATGTCAATTAGCCAATATACTACATCTATTAAAATGAATATTGCAGAAAACTTATTATCTACAACAGACTTAAGTATTGAAGAAATTTCTAAAATGGTTGGATATAATTATTGCGGAAACTTTGTAAAAATGTTTAAAAAGACTCATGGGAAAACACCGCTAGCTTTTAGGAAGATGAAAGAATAGTAATATTTTGCGAAGCAAAATTTCTAGTGCACAGTTCACAAGGCACAGCTCACAGTTGGTTTCATTTTTTTAGGGAACAGGTAGCAGGTATCAGGGAACAAGCTCAATTATAGTCTGCTACCATTAATATCCTCCAAAAGCTTACTATCTTCTCTTGTTTTTCTTATGAGCCATTTATTTTCTCTTAAATATTTATTTACATATAATCTAAAATCAATTTCCTTAAATTCATCTATAATTAATTTATTTTTACTGTCTAAATATTGCTTTGCTAACCTATTATCATAGTCGCTCATGTTTAAGAATGTTAAATGTATATTTTCATAATTGAAGAACTTCTTCAATATAGGCAAAATTATCTCCTCTAAATTAATTTCATCCATAATATCGTATCTTTTTATCATTAAAACTAAGATATCTATATCACTATTGCCTTCTCTCCAGTATTTAGTGCCATAGCTTCCAAACACGGCTAATGAAATTAAATTATCGATTTTATTAAGTTTTAAATCATTTAATAATTTCATAATATCATTCCTTATCTTTTAACAATTTTCTATATACTATATTTTAACATATATATTCTTCCAATCATCAGATAATTTAAATATTAAGAATGAAAAAGTGATTTTCTATATTAGGATTAGTTATCATATATGCTAAATTGGATAATTTATATTTAAAGATTATTTATATAGTTTTAATTCTTTCCTATATATTTTATTTAAATTCATTAAATTCCTTCTTTGCATATTCATGATGTTCCATGCATGCAACTAAAGGCATATCATATCCATCTTCTTTAAAATTTATTTCTGTAAGGCTTGTCTGTTTTATAAATGGTGGATCCCATAAAGTATCTATATCTCTATTTTCTAATGCTGTTAAGTAGGACTTTAGTGTAATTGTATGAGTTACAATTAAAATAGTTTTGCCCTTTTCTTTTTCTAAAATTTCATTTATTGCTTCAAAGGCTCTTTCTTTTACTTGGTAGAAATTTTCTCCATTTCCTGTTGGTATATATTTAGATGGTACATTCCAAAAGTTATAATAATTTTCTTCACTTAAGGATTTCATTTCTTCTTGGTTTAAGCCTTCCCATCCACCAATTCTTATTTCTTTAAGTCCATCGTGAGTAATTAAAGGAATATTTCTATCTCCTTTAACTATTTTTGCAGTATTAAAGGCTCTTCCTATTGGACTAGCATAAATAACATCTATATGTAAATCCTTCATTCTATCTCCAAGCCATTTCCCTTGATTTTTTCCTAATTCAGTTAGTGGTGAATCTCCCCACCCTTGCATTATTCCTTTTTCATTCCATTCTGTTTCACCATGTCTTGTTAAATATAATTTAGTCATAAAATACTCTCCTTTTAATATCTCTTGTATTTTCTTAATTATATTATACTTGTCTTCTATATTATTTTCAGTATTCATTTTGATTTATATATAAAAGATTGTTGATAGCTTAGCCACCAACAATCTTTTAAAACACATATATATGATGTAATTACCATTGCATACTGAATTACAAATATTTTATTATTTCAAATATTCTTCTGAAATATTCACCTTAAAATCTCTAGCCAAATCTCTAAAGTTTTGTGAACTTATAGTTTGTCTCTTTCCACCCATTGATAATACCTTTACAAGTATTTCAGCAGATTTTTCTACTGTATCCATAAGACCAAATGTTAAGTCTAAGTCTTCTCCTGAGCAGAATACTCCGTGATGAGCCCATATTACTATGTCATGTTTTTTCATTAATTCACTTGTAGCTTCTGCAATTTCAGTTCCACCTGGAACCATCCATGGCACAACCCCAATTCCACTTGGAAATACTACTGGGCACTCTGTAGCCATTTCCCATAATTCTCTTGTAAATACTACTCCATCAAGAGGTAGTACAAATGTTAATGCTATTATATTAGTTGCATGAGAATGCATTATAACTCTATGCTTTCCACCTGTTTGTTCATATTTAACATAGTGACTCATAAGGTGTGATGGAAGTTCACTAGTTGGTTTAGCATCATTTATAAGACCCCAAACAATTTGGTAGTTTTCTCCTATTTCATCTATTTTAATTATTCCTACATTAGCTTCTAAATCAATTCCTACATTTCTTATAAACTTTCCACTTCCAGTTACTAAAAAATATTCATTAGCTAAGTTTTCAACCTTTACTCCAATTGATTTATATTCTGTAGACTCATCTATAAAGTCTTTAATTTCATTAACCTCTTCTTTTGTTAATCTATAAGTAATATTTCCACCATTTCTTTCATGCCAACCCTTAAGCCAAGCATCGTTAGTCATTTTTTGAAAGTTTTTGATAAATTTAATATCATTCATTTCCATTCATTATTACCACCTTTGCAATTCATTAGTTACCTTGTGAAAATTAATTTCTTTTTGATAACTCAATTTCTTCGTATTCTTTAACTTCTTTTATCCAAGCTTCCCCTACTGGAACATTATTCTTTTCACAGTAATAATTCCATATGTCTCCCATTGGATAAGTTTTTAACTCTTCCATTAAAGCTAATCTTTCTGTAAAGTTACCTTCATCTTGGTATTTCTTTAATAATTCATTAGGTATAAGCATTGCTGATAATAATGCTTTAATCATATTTCTTGTACCTATAGTCCATGCTGCTATTCTATTTATGCTTGCATCAAAGAAATCAAGACCTATTATAACTCTATCTAAGGCATCATTTCTTACTATTTCTTTGGCAATTTCTTTAAGCTCATCATCGAAGATTACTACATGGTCACTATCCCATCTAACTGGTCTACTTACATGAAGTGCTACTTTTTCATTGAATAAAAGCATAGCTGATAGCTTGTCTGAAACTACTTCTGTTGGATGATAATGTCCTGTATCCATTAAAGACAATATGTTATTTCTAGCTGCAAAGTTTATATAAAATTCGCTTGATCCTACTGTATAGCTTTCTGCACCTATTCCAAATACCTTAG
Organism: Clostridium sp. C8; assembly: GCF_001010885.1. Lineage (NCBI taxonomy): Bacteria > Bacillati > Bacillota > Clostridia > Eubacteriales > Clostridiaceae > Clostridium > Clostridium sp. C8. The sequence continues at coordinate 32,298 of NZ_LBMX01000099.1, forward strand.
ATTCTACACAATCTAAATTATATTTTTTATCTATATCTACTGCATAAATTTGTTCTAAAGAATCTTTAAGTCTTGCTCTTGGTCCTAATCTATCACTTGGAATATCTTTATATCCATCTGGTATCCAAAGATTTGTTACACAAGTTTGGCCAAGTTCTTTTCCAAAATATTCTCCTATTTTCCTTGAAGCTATTGAATGTCTTATCCAAAAATCTCTTATCTCCTTATTAGGATGAGATAAAGTTAAGCCATCACAAGCTTTTGGATGTGAAAATATAGTTGGATTAAAATCTAATCCTAGTTCTTTTTCTTTAGCCCAATTTACCCAATTTTCAAAATGCTCTGGCTTTATTTCATCTCTTTCTATAACTTCACCATTTGTTTCTGCATATATTGCATGTAAGTTAACTTTATGTTTACCTGGAATTAAAGATAATGCCTTGTCTAGATCTTTTCTTAATTCTTCTGCATTTCTAGCTTTTCCTGGGTAATTTCCTGTAGCTGCAATCCCTCCTGAAAGTTCACTTTGTGAAACCTCAAATCCAGTTACGTCATCTCCTTGCCAGCAGTGGATTGAAATCTTAACCTTTTTAAGATCTTCTAATACTTTATCTACATTAATTCCAAATTTCTCATAATCTTTTTTTGCTTCTAAATATCTTTCTTTTATATTCATAATGTCCTCCTAATTTATACATTTTATGGCTGTATATTTTTTTATTTCAAAAGATTCTGCTATAAGTTTCCTAGCTTCTCTTAAATCTTCTATTTTATTAAAGCTAAGCAGTTGTGCAATTATATTTCCTATTGCTGTTGCCTCAACTGGCCCTGCTAAAACTTCTTTATTAGTTCTATCTGCTATTAATTGGTTAAGCAGCTCATTTTGACATCCACCACCAAAGACATTAATTCTTTCATATTTCTTTTCAAATATTTCTTCAAGTTCTTTAATAGATTCTCTATAGCTAATACCTAAACTGTTAAATACACAATAAGCTATTTCTCCAGGAGTTTTAGGTATGTCTTGATTAGTTTCTTTGCAATAATCTTGTATTTCTGTAATCATATTTTCAGGATTTAAAAATCTATCATGATTTACATCTATAATTGATTTAAAGCACTCTGCTTCTTTAGCCCTTACAACTAATTCTTGAAAAGAATACTCATCTTTATACATCCTTTTTACTTCTTGTATAATCCAAAGTCCCATTATATTTTTTAAAAATCTAAACTTATAATCAATTCCACCTTCATTAGTGAAGTTGTAGTTCATAGACTGTGGAACGCATATTGGAAACCTGTTCTCAACACCCATAAGTGACCAAGTTCCTGAGCTTAAATAAACACTATCATCGTCATTACATACTGAGGATATAAAGGCAGAGCCTGTATCATGAGTTGCAGGTAAAACTACCTCCATATCAAATCCAAATTCCTCAACTAATTCACTTCTTAAATTTCCAAGGCTAGTTTTAGGAAGTTTTATCTCTTGGAATATGTCTCTATTTATTCCTAAAGAATCTAAGATATTTTCATCCCAGGTTCTATCAAATGAGTTTACAAGCTGAGTTGAGGTGGCATTTGTATATTCATTAACTTTTTTCCCTGTTAAGAGGAAGTTGAAATAATCAGGTATCATTAAAAAGGTTTTAGCTTTTTTAAGATTTTCTGGATTTTTCTTTTTAATTGCCATAAGCTGATATATTGTATTAAATCTTTGAAACTGAATTCCTGTATAAAGATATAGCATATCTTTAGGTATTATCTTAAAAACTTCTTCCATTATCCCTTCTGTTCTATCATCTCTATAAGCTACTGTATTTCCTAATATATCTTCATTTTCATCTAATAACACAAAATCTACTGCCCAAGTATCTATCCCTATGCTTTTAGGAATCTTCCCTATTTCCTTGCATTTTTTTATTCCATTTTTTATTTCTAAAAATAAGTTTTTTAAATCCCAGCAATATTCATCATTAACCTTTTTTATTCCATTACTAAATCTATAAACTTCTTCTAATTTAAGCTTACCATCTTCTATAAATCCTAATATATGTCTTCCACTAGAAGCACCAATATCAATGGCTAGATGATATTCCATAACCTATTCCCCCTATCAAGAAATCATTTACTTAACTTGATTATATTATTTATAAAAGTTATATTTAATAACTCTATTTGTTTAATTTATTATCCTTATTTGCAAAAAAGTAGTAGACATATGTAAATTTACTTATGACCTCGTTTCACTCGAAGTCAACGTAAACTTACATATGTCTACTTGAAAACTGAAGGAAGGAAATTATAAAAAGTTATTCACGTAGTAATCTTTTTATAATTTCCTAGAAAAAGTAGAACACTACTAGAAATTTCTAATAGTCTTCTACTTTTTTTCTCTATATTCTTTAGGCGTAACTTTATACTTTGTTTTAAATATCTTATAGAAATAAGTAAGATTTTCATATCCAATTAAATCTATAACTTCAACTATAGGATATTCTGTAAACTTTAAAAGCTCTACAGCTTTGCTAAGTCTTTTTTCTTGCAGTAGTTCTTTAAAAGTCATCTTAGTATGCTTTTTAATTAATTTGCTTAACTTATAATGTGGTTGCTTAAGTTCTTTAGACAGCTCAAAAAGATTTCCTTCTCTGTAAAACTCATCTATATATTTTAAGCATTGAATTATTAACATCTTTTCATAATTATCCAATATTCTTATGAGTATAGCTATAATCCTTTATATGAAGACAACTTAGATATATTGAAAGAGTTTCTTACTATAAATAACGAGAAACTCCTAAAATTAAGATCAACTAAATATTATGAAAACTATTTTTCTATTAAGTTAACTACTTCTGATAACTTTGAAGGAACTATCTTAGTAGGCCCTACTATTTCCTGTGGAATAGATGAAAAATCAATTGATTTGCTTATCAAAGAATTTAATCTTCTTGCTAAAGATAGAAGAAAGTTAATAGATTATTATAATCATCTAATCATAATGGATTTTAATAGTTTCAGCGATATAGCCTTATTACTTTATAATTTAATTTATGATTATAAATTAGATTCATATGATCTTTTAACAAATGATCAAGCATTAATTAATGTTGAATCTAAAAAGAATAATACAATTGATACTTATCTCTCTACAAATAAACGAGAATTTGTATTACATCACTCTCAAAAATACGAAAGAGAGTTGTTGACTTGGATAAAGGAAGGAAATATAAAAAAACTAAAAGATCTTACTGAATCAGAAAGTAATATTGATGGAAATAAGGGAGTTCACTCAAAAAATCCATTAAGAAATGAAAAGAATATATTTATTAGTTTTACATCATTAGTATCACATGCAGCTATTGAGGGTGGACTAGATTGGGAACTAGCTTTAAGTCTTAGCGACTTTTATATACAAACTGTAGAAGAGTGTAACGTAATTGTAGATATATATAATTTATATGAAAAGATGTTTTTAGATTATGGAGAAAGAGTACATAAAATTAAAACTAGTAACTACTCTATTTCTGTACTAAAATGTCTTAACTATATATCTCAAAATTTATATACAAAAATATCTTTATCTCAAATTGCAAATCATACCTCTGTAAATCCTAGCTATATTTCTTATTTATTTAAAAAGGAAGTGGGCATATCAATTACAGAGTATATTCAAAGGGAAAAAGTTGAAGAAGCAAAAACTCTTATTGAATCAGGCGAAAAATCCTTTGCTGATATATATGTATCTCTTGGCTTCATTGATCAAAGCCATTTTACAAAAACTTTTAAAAAATTTGTTGGTATTAGCCCAAAGGATTATAGGTTATTATATTCATCTATAAATTAAGTGTTATAGACCTTAATAAATTTAAATGCCTTAGTGTATAAACTACTAGCCTATTAACCTAAAAGGACTTTCCTTACACTCATAGCTATAAACTAATATAAATCGTTATTAATTTCTCTTGCATTGCTATGAATCTTAACTACCATAAAGACCTAAGGCATTTTCAAACCTTAGGTCTTTATATTACTGAAGTTTACTTATTTCATCAAAGGATTTCTTGAGAGCTGGATATAACTTATTATATACATCATATATCTTATTGTATTTTGTTACATTTTGAGAAGTCGGATTTATAGAATCTGTAATATTGATAAAACTCTTACATGCTTCATCTACACTTTTATACAGCCCACATCCTACTGCAGCAAGTATTGCAGCACCATATGCTGGACCTTCCTTAGAGCTTATAACTTGAACTTTTACTCCAAATATGTCAGCTAAAATTTGCCTCCAAAGTGGGCTCTTTGCTCCACCTCCACTTACTCTAATCGCTTCTACCGGAACATTAAGACTCTTAAGTATTTCAAGAGAATCTCTAAGACCAAAGCATACACCTTCAAGTACAGCTCTTGTCATGTCTTCTCTGCTAGTTGTAATATTTAATCCAAAGAATACTCCCTTTGCATTAGGATCACTATAAGGTGTTCTTTCTCCCATTAAATATGGCAAGAATACAAGTCCATTACTTCCTACAGGTGATTTGGAAGCACCTTCTAATAATAAATCAAAAGCATCGCCTTCTACTTTTAAATCTTTATTTATTTCTTCAACCCACCATTTTAAGCAAGATGCAGCTGAAAGCATAACTCCCATTTGATGCCATCTTCCATTTGCATGGCAGAAAGAGTGAAGTCTATTAAGTTCATCAACTTCATATTTATCACTGCTTGCAAAAACTACTCCTGATGTTCCAAGTGCAACTGATAAAATTCCACTTTCAACTATTTCTGTTCCTATAGCACCGGCAGCTTGATCTCCAGCACCACCTACTACTACAGTTTCTTCTGTAAGTCCAGTATATTCAGCTGCTTCTTTAGTAAGCTTTCCTGTAACTTCCCATGACTCATAAATTTCAGGAAGTACTTCTTCTTTTATATCAAGTATTTCAAGCATTTCCTTAGACCATTTTCTTTCTTTAACATCAAGCATTAGCATACCTGAAGCATCAGAAACATCTGTTGCAAATACTCCTGTTAACTTATATCTTATATAATCCTTTGGAAGCAGAACATGTGCTATATTATTAAATATTTCTTCTTCATGTTTTTTAACCCATAAAAGCTTTGGTGCAGTGAATCCTGTTAAAGCTTTGTTTCCTGTATATTGTGATATTTTATCTTGGCCAATTTCATTATTTAAATAATCACACTCTTCTTGTGTCCTTTGGTCACACCAAAGTATTGCAGGTCTTAATACATTTCCTTTTTTATCCAATATAACGAGACCATGCATTTGTCCACTAAATCCTATTCCTTTTACGGTTTCTCCACTTATATTTGAAGTTTTGACTAATTCTTTTATACCATCTCTTGTAGCATTCCACCAATCTTCAGGATCTTGCTCTGCTAAGCCAACCTTTGGATAGCTAACATCATAATCTTTAGCAATTGAACATACAACTTGACCTTCATCATTCATAATAACTATTTTAACCGATGATGTACCTAAATCTACTCCTATAAAATTCATTTTTAATCCCCCATTGAAAATTTCTTATTAAAAGAGTCTTCCTAATTTTTATTACTTATAAATTTTAAAAACCAAAACTATTTAAAATAGGCATAAGAGCTGCTCCAAGTATATTTGAATCATCTTGTAATCCTGAAAATAATATTTTTACATCGTCTTTTTTATAAAATTCATTACATTCAAAAATTTTACTTGAAAGTTTACTACTAAAAATATTTGAGTGCTTACTTATATCTCCTCCAATAACTATATAATCTGGATTGAATATAAATATTAAGTTTTCTATTCCTTCTACAAGATTTTCTATATATTCTTCAATTACATTACTTGCAGTATCTTCACCAGAAATAAATCTTTGAACTAATTCATCTATCTTTTTTACTTTATCCTTAGTATTTTCATTGTAATCTTTTATTAATGCACGGCTTGAAGCATAAGTTTCCCAGCAACCACTTCTTCCACAATTGCATTGCCTTCCATTTTTAGCAATGCACATATGTCCAATTTCCCCTGCTCTTCTATCCCTTCCCCTGTACATATCATTATTTAAAAGAATTCCTCCACCTATCCCTTCTGTAATTGAAACATAAATAAGATTTTTCAAATCCCTTGCTACACCAAGTCTAGATTCAGCTAAAGCACCTGAATTAGCTTCATTTTCTAGAAAAATAGGTAATTTAAAATAAGAATAAATTTCTTTAAAAGATATATTCTTTAGTCTAAAGTTTGTTGCAACTTCTAAAGTAAGCTCCTTTTCGTTAACTGTACCTGGAAGAGAAAAACCAATTCCTAATAATTTATTTTCTATATTAGTCATAGAATTAATTAAATCTTCTATTAATGATTTCATAATACTTAAGACTTCGCTTTCAGTAATAACATCTAATTCTTTGCTTTTATCTTCAATTATCTTGGAATCTAAATTAGTTAAAATAGCTCTTACATAATTTCTTCCAAGGTCAATTCCAATACTATATCTTGAATCAGGCAAAAACCTTATAATTACTGGCTTTCTGCCGCCTGTTGAAGTTGCCATTCCAGCTTCCTCTACTATTCCCTCTTCCTTAAGCTCTCCTACAATTGTTGTTACAGTAGGAACACTTATATCAAGTTTTCTTGATATATCCAGCTTAGTAAGTTCTCTTTCCTTAGAAAGTAATTTAATTATTCTCTTTTTATTGTTTATTTTTATATCACTATTATCTAAAACTATCATTTTATCACCACTTATAAATATAATGTAGAGACAATTACTGCCTCTACATTATTTTACATCATTATTCGTTAAATATATATTGATTTAATTTTGCTTCTAAAAGTTCTTGTCTTCCTGATTTATTTTTAATTAAACTATTAGTCAGCGCATATTTTTCTAGTGATTCAAAATCTGCTTTTCCTTCAAGGATATCCTTACCAATACCTTCTGTAAAACTCTTATATCTTTCAGCAACAGCAGCTTCAAATTCTCCTTCTTCAAGCATTTTGTATGCAATTCTTAAACCTTGAGCTAAAGTATCCATGCCAGCTATATATCCAAGAAATAAATCTTCTACTTCAAAAGAAGCTCTTCTAACTTTAGCATCAAAATTAAGTCCTCCTTGACCTATTCCTCCATTTTTAAGAACTTCGTACATAAGAAGTGTTGCATCATATATATTGGTTGGGAATTGGTCTGTATCCCATCCTAAATTTGGGTCTCCTTGATTTATATCAAGGCTTCCTAATACTCCATTAATTCTTGCTAATGCAACTTCATGTTGGAAAGTATGTCCTGCAAGTGTAGCATGGTTAGCTTCTATATTCATTTTGAAATATTTATCTAAACCATAATTTCTTAAAAAAGCTAATACTGTAGCTACGTCAAAGTCATATTGGTGCTTTGTTGGCTCTTTTGGTTTTGGCTCTATTAAGAATTGTCCTGTAAATCCAATTTTATGTGCATAATCAACTGCCATTTGTAAGAATCTAGCTAAGTTGTCTTGCTCTAATTTTAAATCAGTGTTAAGTAAAGTTTCGTAACCTTCTCTTCCACCCCAGAATACATAGTTTTCTCCACCAAGTTCTTTAGTAACTTCCATAGCCTTTTTAACTTGAGCTGCTGCATAAGCATATACATAAGCATTACAAGTAGTAGCAGCTCCATGTACATATCTTGGATTACCAAAAGCATTTGCTGTTCCCCAAAGAAGTTTCTTGTTATAAGTTTTCATTAATTCCTTACAATATGCAACTATTTCATCAAGGAAAGCATTAGTTTCTGCTAAATCTTTTCCTTCTGGAGCTATATCTCTATCATGGAAAGCAAAATAATCCATTCCAAGCTTGTCCATTAACTCGAAAGCTGCTTCCATTTTTGCCTTAGCTACCTTCATTTGATCTGTTTCATTGTCCCAAGGTTTTTGATAAGTTCCCACTCCAAATGGATCTGATCCATTAGCAGCTAAAGTATGCCAATAAGACATTGTAAACTTTAAATGTTCTCTCATAGTTTTTCCGCCTATAACCTCATCTAGATTATAGTACTTGAAAGCAAAGTCATTTTTAGAATTTTTTCCTTCATATTTTATATATGGTACATTTGCAAAGTATTCAACCATTTTACATCCTCCTAATTTTAGTCATTTTAAATAAAAATATATTATTTTGTGTTTTTTGATCTTCTTAAGGAAATTGTTTTCATATATTATATTTTTATTTTACTATGACTTAAATTCTTTTTTAAGATGTTTTTAAATGTACTTTAAAAAGTTTTTAATATATTTGAATCATATATTAATTATTACAGTTATAAAAAAGTTGATAATGAATTAAGCATAAAAGTAACCA
>NZ_LBMX01000100.1:0-3523 GCF_001010885.1 Clostridium sp. C8
TGGTTACTTTTATGCTTAATTTATCATTTTCCAGCTAATTTCCTTCATCAATTAAAATTTCATTTTTAAAAACTAAATATCTACCATCATCATAAATATATTTTTCTTTCACCATGCCTATATCATATTCTCTAATTATATTAATAGGATTTGTAGATTGAAAAAATTCTAATAAATCTTTATCTACTATATTAGGTATTTTATTATCCTTTGATAAGTTTAATAGATCATTATTTAGGCTTTCTATTTTATTCCTAGAATCAAGATGATATTCTGATGCAGGATCTACCTTTTTATAAAAATCTATAGCATTTTCTAATGTTATATAAGTAATATCTTTAGTTAATTCTTCCTCTGCCTTCTTATAATTATTTTCTGATTCAGATATAATAGTCATTTTATCTTTTAAGTTTTCTAATTCATTAGAAATAGCTTCAATTCCCTTATAATAATTTAAGTTTGTAAAAGCCTCACTTAATGATAAATCTTTATTCTCAAAGGATTTATAAATAGTGTTCATGTCTTCTAATATGCACTTATCTACATCTTCCTTATCTGAATTTGATAATTTAGAATATTGTTGTTCTGCTATAGCTTTATCTACAGAAAATTCGTTAAAAACTTTCTCTGCAGTAATATCCTTTGATGAACATCCAATTATAAAAAGTGCAATAGAAAAAACTAGGATTAACATACCTCTTTTCATTAATAAACTTCACCTCAATATGTGTGGCTTTCATACGTATAGCTATAATTTCTATAATAAATAGCATTACAATTTAAGCACTTCTTAACATTATAAACATCTACAAAGAAATATGTGCATCTTGAATGTTCTACACAACCATATACAGGTCCTGCTATCTTTTCTGTAGTAATAGTAATATTCATATTATTACAACACGTTACAGCTTTAGGTTCAATTTCCACTGCATTTACATTAGTTGTAATAACTAAGAAAAATAAGGATAAAATAGTAGCTAATTTAATTATAATTTTTTTCATTCCTTTCCCCCTTTAATCTTATATTATACATACCTTTTAAAATAATTATTTGTTAAACTGCCTATATAATACCATATAATGTAAATTTATACTATAGATCCCTGTCATATTTTTAATTTTTAATTTTTTATAACTTAATAAATTTATCCTATTATTTAATTCTAATTTAATAAAAGCATTTGTTTAATAAAATCCTATTTATGTATATAATATATTTATAAGAGGTGATTATTTGATTGAAAATATAGATTTTAATTTAGATAAGAATATTTTAAAGGAAATTATAGAAATATCTGAAAAGCATCCTAATATAAAAAGATTAGTTTTATTTGGCTCTAGGGCAAGAAAAGATAACTTAAGTAAAAGTGATATAGATTTGGCAATATATTTGGATGATAATTCTAGCAACTTACTTGATTTTATTTATGATATAGAAAATAATACTACTACCCTATTAGAATTTGATTTTTCAAACATGAATGAAATAAAAGATGAGTTATTTATAAAACAAGTTGAGCAGGAGGGAATTACAATTTATGAGAAGCATTGATTTTAAATATATGAACTTAAAAAAAGCTTATAGTAGATTAAAGGAAGTAAGTGATTTATACGATGGACATGATGATATTATTAGAGATAGTTTAATACAAAGATTTGAATTTACTTATGAACTTACTCATAAAACTTTAAAAGAATTTATGAAATACTTAGGAGTTACCCTAGAAAACTCATTTCCACGTACAATTTTTAAAAAAGCTTACGTAAATAACTTAATTTCAGATGATAAAGTTTTGATAAACCTACTAGAGGATAGAAGCTCTATAACACATATATATACTGAAGATATGTATAATGAACTAGCTAATAGAATAGTAAATCAATATGTAGAAGCAATTGGCGAATTGGTTAGTAATTTAGAAAAACTGTTATAAATACTTATAAAAGTTATCCACAAATTTGATTATAATTTCCTAAAGAATAAAAAAGTGGACATATGTAAATTTGCTTATGACCTAACTTCACTCCAAGTCAACGCAAACTTACATATATCCAATTCCAAATAACCAGTTAACTTTATGCAAAAATTTATGAATTAACTATAGGTATTTTTATTAAAAGCTATTCTAAAAATACTTTTTTAAGTCCTCAAGAGATTCAAGATCAAATATATCAGTTGCAATATTTTCTACTATGCTTTCAGGTAAAGTTTTAATTTTTTCTATATATTCTTCAGGTAATGATTTGAATTTTCTTGAAAGTTGCTTAATTAAAATCTCGGTCTTACCTTCTATTTTACCTTCTATTTTACCTTTTGCCTTACCTTCTTCTATTCCATCTTCTTTTAATTTTTCCAATCCTCTTGAAATATTTGAAGTCACATTCAAAACCTCCTCTTTATTAGAACTAAATATTTTTTCAATGTTATCTTTAAAATTATATTCTTCTGTATTTATATTAACTAACCAGTGTTTAAGTTGCATTTTTTCTTCGCCTGATAACTTATTAAATTGAATTATAATATCTTTAAGTCTATCATAAAATTCAATTCTATCTATATTTTGATCTAGTAAAAATATAGCTGAGGAAATATCTTGTTTATTATAAAGCTCTTCTTTATCATAACTATTAATATCAATAAACTCATATTTAAAATTCAGTATATTTTCTCCAAAAATTTTACTATTACTTATTACATCTTTTAACTCCTTGGAAGAAGTCCATTTCTTTTTACCATTATACAAAACAATTGGAACTATAGCGGGTAATCTAAAGCTCTTTCTTCTAAATTCATTAAGTTTAGTATTTTTTAATATTTCCCTCCAAATTTCTATCATATAAAGTAAAAGCCTTATTGGCATCCTAAAATCTACTGAACTTTGAAATTCTAATAAAACATAGAAAAACACATCGTTTCCATTAAAATTTGCTTTATATACTATATCCGATTCTTGTTCTTCATAATCAGATAATATATAAGATTTATTTATTAATGTTAGGTTATCCTTAGTTAATTGACTACCCCAAGTATTATTAACAAAATTTTGTATTAAGTTTAAAAAGGTTTCTTTGTTAGAAAATAGATCTTTATAGCTTTTATCGTGAATATTATTTTTGGTACTATCATTCATCTTACACCTCTATTTTATCATCTTCTATGGCTATTTAAAATACTTTAGCTATTATAATTATTGACACATATAAGAACAAACATTCTTATATGTATAAAAAATTAGAAATATAAGTTTAATATAAAAAAGTCGTCAAGGCGAGCTTGCCGAGCTGTCGACTTTTTTTGCGCATGTGCATTTCCGAAGCTTGCCTGAGGAAAATCTTGCACGCGCACTTTATTCTATTTTTTGCTCTATAGGAATAACTTTAACAACTTATATTCTATAAACAATTTATCCACAGGTTTTTAGAATATAATTTCCTATAGAGTAAAAAAGGCTGTCTAAAAGACAACCAAATTAAAAATAATTTAATGAAAAAAACTCCTACTAAACTTGACCCTGTCAAG
>NZ_LBMX01000101.1:0-28889 GCF_001010885.1 Clostridium sp. C8
GCCATTTTCTGAATCGCTTACACATAATAATTCTGTATTCATACATCTCTCCATTATCTTCTAACTGCCCCCATCTTCATATTTAATTCTCCTCATCTTATCTTTTTATTTAAATATCTCCTTTTATATCTAATTCTAGCATATTTACTAACTTTATTTATGACTTTATAATTAGTTATACTTCCTAAAACTCCAATTATAGGTAATCCCTGAATAAACTTTGACATTAATAAATTTTCTGATAATACTTGTGATGTATTTCTAAGTTCTAAGTTTAAATCTTTACTTATTTTCATATCAGAATCTATTTTATGTTCAATTTCATTTAACTCTTCATTACAAATTATTTTTTCTTCACCATTTGTTAAGGCAACATTTATTAAATTTAATATATAAATCTTTTCTGCTTCACTCTCATAATCAAAGCCGTAGCTTAAAGTAATTTCATATATTGTCTTTAATATCATAGCAATAAATAATGGTATATCTGGTAATCCAATGCCTAATGCTCCTAGTCCTGCACCCTCTATAGTTGAGATAGTTGAATTTATAAGCTTACTTTTCTTCCCTTGAGAATCCATTAGATTTATACTTTTTCTAGTAACCTTTTTATCTAGTGAATAATTATTTACATCGTGTTCTAATTGAATTTTATCTTTATCATATAGTTTTTCTATATACTTACTTCCCTTTTCTAACACTAATTTAAATCCATTATAAAAAGCATTTTCTAATGTATCCTTTAGCTTTTGTGGTATTTTTTCTTCTATCTTATCTGAAATTGGTTCTACTTTACTTTTAATAAACTTATTTTCCTTTTTATTTAATAACTTATTTTCTTTTTTATTTAATTTAGTTAATTCTCTATTTATTATTTTCTTCATTATTAATCACTACCTTTAAGATATTTTAATCTTATTTTTATTATATACCTTTTTAATATACTTATATAATATTTATCTTAATAACTTAAATAATAAATAATCAAATGAAGGAAAGTATAAAATTAACTACTAATTAAAAATTAATGTTCCGAAGCCTTCCTTATCATAAAAAACTCCCATTTTAAGATTATAATCTTAAAATGGGAGTATAAAATAAACTACACTATGAATTTTTAATTAGCAAAATACTCTTTTCTTATCTTCTTTAAAGCCTTTTTTGATCCTCTTTCAATATCTCTTTCAAGTTTTCTTTCTTTATAACTTATGAATATTTGATTTAAATCATATCCTTCTGGGTAAAGTTCTTCTGCCTTTATTTCTAACTTCAACCTTTTATAATTGACTTCAATAAATTTATCATCATAGAATACTGTTATATTATTTAATTCATTTATTTCCTTATATACTATTGCTTCTCTGTTATTATCTAAAAGGCTAACTTTATCTCCAATTGAATATGAAGTATATTCAATTGTATTCTTTTGAATTTTCTTTTTAGAAACTTTACTTTCTTTAACTAAGTCATAATTATATTCTTTAGAATCTATATATTTTCTTGCTTTTTCAATAACCTTATCATCTATTCCCATCTTTCTTGAAATATATAAAGCATTACTATCACCTGATTTTCCTATTGAAAGCTTATATAGTGGCTCAAGTGTATCTTTTTTAAATTCCATAGCTGCGTTTTCAAAATCAGGATGCTCTTTTGAGAAATTTTTTATTTCTCCATAATGCGTAGATGCAACTGTTATACATCCTTTATGATAAAATTCTTCTAATATAGCAATTGCAAGTGCTGCTCCTTCATTGGGTTCCGTTCCACTTCCTATTTCATCAAATAATAATAAAGTAGATTTATTACTTTCCTTTAGAATTTGTGCTAGGTTCTTAACATGAGATGAAAATGTACTTAAAGCATTTTCAACACTTTGATCATCTCCAATATCTACAAATATCTTATTAAATAAAGATATTTCTGTTCCTTCTTTTGCTCCTATATGGAATCCTGATTGAGCTGCTAAAGTCAAAAGTCCTACTGTTTTTAGTACAACTGTTTTCCCTCCAGCATTTGGTCCAGTAATTATTAAACTTCTATAATCTTCTCCAATTTCAAAATCTAATGGTACTCCATCCTTTATTAATGGATACTTTCCTTTTACTATCTTTATATATCCATGATTATTTATTTTAGGCTTAATTCCATTAATCTCACGACTATATTTAGATTTTGCCCAAATCATATCATACTCTGATATTACTTCAATATTTATTTTTAAATCTCTCATTCTTTCATAAATCATTTCAGTAATTGTAGATAAAATCCTATATTCTTCAACACTTTCTTCTATCTTTAATGTTGCAAGTTCTGCCGTATATTTTGATATCACACTTGGTTCTATAAATACAGTTGATCCTTTAGTTGAAGTTTCAATTATAGTTCCTTGAACTTGATTTTTAAATGCTGCCTTTATAGGTATAGTATATCTTCCATTTCTTTGACTTATAAAACTTTCTTGAATATATTCTCTATTAGTACTATTCTTTAAGAATTTTTCAAGCCTTTCCTTTATTTTACCTTCACAAATATCAATGTGCCTTCTTATCTTCTTAAGCTCTTTGCTAGCATTAGAATCAACAATACTACCTTTAATTGAATTATTTATTTCTTCCTCTATATAACTTAAATCTGTAATATTTTCTCCATATGAACTTAATGTTTTAGCATATCCTTCTTTATCTTTTATAAATAATTTAACTTTTCTACATCCTCTTAAAAAGTTAGATATCATAACTAATTCATTTGGATCTAATGATGCTCCCTTATCAATCTTTTCAATAAGTGGTACTACATCAAAAATTCCTTCTAATGGTATATGGTAAGATGCATCTAATAATCTTCTTCCTTCTGAGGTTTCCTCTAATCTTTGTTCTACAATTTTCATATTATCACTAGGCTCAAGCTTATCCATTAAGGCTTTACCCAAACCACTAACGCAATACCCCTTAATAATTTCTTTTAATTTATAATAATGTAATTTTTCTAGTGTACTTTTATTCATATAAATAACCTTCCTTGTATTATTTACAAGTCTACGAAACCTAGATAGATTTTAAGTAATATAGTTTTTTATACTTTTATAAATCTTAAACTTAAATTAATAAGTAATTCTATATAAAATAAAAAAGCCATGGATACTTCCACAGCTTTAAACTCAACACTAATAAAGGTATATAAAACACCTTAAAGCATATTCGTGGACTTGTATCTATTAATAGTTTTATTAATTCCATAACAAATAAAGGTATATCACCCTATTTTTAGAATTAATATTAAATTACTATTTTAGATACTAGACACTCACAAAAATACCTCGCTTTATTTTAAAATCTATCTAAATATAATATATGTTAGAATTAATTTATAGTCAACAATTTTTTAATTTTCTATATTTATTTTTCTAAAATATCTAATTAAAATAATTGCAGCTAAGCTAATTAAACTGCATGCTATTAACCCATTTTCTAGAGCTGAGTTAGATACAAAACCTATGATTGGATTTATAATCGATGAAGTTATACTTTCTATCATAGAATATATTGATAAAATAGTAGCTCTATTTCCTGATGATATAGACTTATTTTTTATATCTATAATCATTGGCTCCATTATTGCCATGCCAATAGAAATAACTGATACACATAAAAAACTTAATATTGCATTACTTATGATTATTAATATAGATGAACTTATAAAAACAGCTATCGTCAACATATTTATTGATTTTATTTGTCCTATCATATTACTTAATTTATATGACTTTACTGATATTAATTTCATAAATTGAATTGCTACTAATAAAATCCCAAAATATCTTATATCTATCC
Organism: Clostridium sp. C8; assembly: GCF_001010885.1. Lineage (NCBI taxonomy): Bacteria > Bacillati > Bacillota > Clostridia > Eubacteriales > Clostridiaceae > Clostridium > Clostridium sp. C8. Next base: position 3,834 of record NZ_LBMX01000101.1, read on the forward strand.
CACTTTTAATATATTGTTGTTGATTTAAAAATACAGTTATACTTTGAACAACTTCTTTGACTAAAGAAATTCCAACTAAAAATATTATTATATATTTATTAGCTGCTACATGTTTTAAACTATATTTAAATTTATTTTTTACATTTTCCTTTTTAGTAACTTCATCAGTTATATTTTTAAGAAATAAAGATACACCAAAAGCTATTCCATAAGGGATAATAGTGTAATAAGCTGTTAAATCAATTGATATATTAATTATATAAGTTGAAATCATAGATCCAAGTAAAAACCCTACATTAGAAAACCATACATATCTTCCAAAGACTCTTTCACTATTTTGATTTTTATCCAGTGATAAATATATTAAAGCAGTATCACAACCTGATAATCCCGATATTGAAATGGATAATAATATTCTTTCAAATAGAAATATCCAAAACGAATTTGCTTTAAAAAACACTATTTTAGATATGAAAAATATAAAATTTGATATTACTAAAGTCTTTTTATATCCAAATTTATCTGCAAATATTCCCCAAGGTACTTCAAACAACATTATAAGAATCATAGAGATGGATTCAATCAAAAATATTTGATATATTGATACCCCCCTATTTTCTCTAAATACTGTTGCAATTGGACCATAAAATACAAATCCCTGCAAGAATACTATAATATACATTAAATATATATTTCTTTTATTATTCAATTTAACTTTCCTCCTAAATTACATGACAAATAAACCTTTATAAAAAGGTGAAAATTTGAATTTAGAATTAAGTTAAATTGGTCTAATAAACATAAATATACCTCCTAGTAACTATAAGTATATTATATTATTTAAAAACAAAAATAGAAAGTGAATTAATCCACTTTCTATTTTAGTATATCTACAGTATTTGCATTTGATGCTTTTCTTGCTGGAATAAAACTTGATGCAAGTCCTATTATAATTGATATTCCTATTGCTAATAAGCTTGTAAATAAACTTGGTGTAATTACTAGTTTAAAGTACATGGATATTATGTTAGCAATTATTATCCCTAAGATATATCCAACTACTCCACCAACCATTGTAATTACTATTCCTTCTATTAAAAATTCTTTTCTAATATCTTTTTTCCTTGCTCCTAAAGCTCTTTTTATTCCAATTTCTCTAGTTCTTTCTGAAACTGATGTATACATCATATTCATAAGTCCTATTCCTGCTATAAATAAAGAAATACCTGCTACAGATGCTATAAACATAGTTATTGTATTAAGTACTCCCCCTAATAAATTTACTACTCCACTTGTATCTATTATTTGATATTTACCTTTTATTACATTACCTTCTATTGAATTTAGAGTATTTTCTATTTCCTTTATACTAGCTTTGACATCACTATCCTTTTTTAAAGTAATAGTTAATCCTTCTACTTTTTTTAAGCCTGAGAAATATTTATCATAAGTTTTCTTTGGAATTTTTATATCTCCACCCATGTCGAAAAAACTTATCTCCTCTTCTGGTGGAGCTTTTTTAATTCCAACAACTTCAAATGCTATTCCATTTATAGTTGCTATTCCACCAACCAACTCGTCAATATTATCAAAATTATTCTTTAAGGTTTGCTCTGCAACTACTATAACTCTATCATTTAAAAGATCATCATTATTAGTTAAATTTCTGCCAAAAACCTCATCACTTACATCAAATTCTTCTACTGGTTTAATCATAGCATTAATGTTTTTTCCTCTAAAATCCATTTGTATAAATTCTCCAAGAGAATTACTACTATATTGAAATTCAACTGATTCAACTGATTCTAAATTTTCTACTTCACTTTTATGCTTGTCCTTAAAAAACTCCATTGTTGAAACTTCTTCAGTGAAAGTTTCTGGGCTAAAAGTTGCCATAAGAACAACAGCTCCATCTGTTTCTCCTGTAAACTCTTTAATAGTTTTATTTTTATATCCTTGTCCAAGTGCTACTATTGTAATAACAGAAGCTATTCCAATGATTATACCAAGCATTGTTAAAATAGATCTTTTCTTATTTCTGTTTAAATTTCTTAAAGCTGTAAAAACTAAAACTCTAAATTTCATTAGTATCTACCTCCTCAAGATTGCCATCAAAGATTTTCACTATTCTTTTCGCTTTTTTGGCAATATTTATATCATGAGTAATTAAAATAATTGTTATTCCTTCTTTATTTAACTCATTAAATATTTCAATTATTTCTTCTGATGTTTTACTATCAAGAGCTCCTGTTGGTTCATCTGCTATTATTATATCTGGATTATTTACAAGAGACCTAACTATAGATATTCTTTGCTGTTGTCCTCCTGATAATTGCGTAGGATATTTATTAATCTTATCTAATAAATTTATTTTTCCTAAAAGCTCAATTACCTTATCTTTAGTTTCTTTAATACCTTTTCCCATATATAACATGGGAAGCTCTATATTCTCTTTAATAGTTAATCTATCTATTAAGTTAAAATCTTGGAATACAAAACCTATTTTCTTATTTCTCAAATTACTAAGTAAATCATCATTAAGGCTTTTTACTTCTTTTTCATCAAGCAAATAGCTACCTTCGAAATCCTTATCTAAAAGTCCTAATATTTTTATCATTGTAGATTTACCAGAACCTGATGGCCCCATTATAGCTAAAAACTCTCCTTTTTTCACTTCTAAATCCACATTTTTTAAAGCATGTAACTTTTCATCTCCTGAAGTATAGTACTTGTTTATACCCTTCAGTTTTATCATACTATACTTCCTCCTTACTATCTTCTGAAGGATTTATTAGTATCTTATCTCCTACCTTTAAAGTGCTATCTTCAAGTATGTAGTTATCATCCTTTAGCGTTGCCTTTATTTCTACCTTTTTATTATTTTCACCTTCAACTAACTTAACATATACTTTCCCTGACTCTTCCATAACACAACTTTTAGGTATAGCAACTTCTTCTGGATTCACTGTTAATTCTACGCTAAACCCTATTTTTATACTTTCATCCGGCTTAATATAAAATGCGTATCCTGCAGATTTCCCATCAGAGGACATTGTTGGGACTTCTTCAATCTTAATTATTTTCCCCATAACTTTTTTGTTATTGCTTATAATTTTTGCTTCCACTTTGTCATCTAATTTTAACTTATCTACATCAAATTCTGATGCTTGTGCATATATTAAGGAATCCTCTGAAATTATTCTCATATATTCTTTTGTCAAATCTTCATTATTTATATAGACTTTTCCACTTATTTCTGCCTTTATAATTTTTACAACTTTATTATTTAAGGAATCTCTTTTAGAAATAGTATCATTTAAAGTTTCTGTTAATTCATCAACCATACTAGTTATTTCTACTTGCTGTGTTTGTGGACTTTGTATCTGATTTGTTGTATCTAAGGCTGCTTGAACCTCTTTAGCTTGTGCTTCTTTATTAAGTGCTTCTAGCTTATTTACTCTTTCTTTTTCTTTTTGAATTTTTGAATTTAATGAATTAATTTGCCTATTTAACTCATCAACTTGTTCTTGAATAGCTTCATTATAATAACTAAAAAGTTCTACATCTTTTTCTACATATTGTCCATCTTTAACAAATACTTCGTTCAGCTCACCATTACTTTTATCCAACATTATTTTCTGTTCTTTACTTATTATACTGCTTCCTTTAAACTTTAAGCCGCCAGTTTCTTTTATTTCAAAATAATCAATCTTACTTTCTTTATTACTATTTACAGTTGATTTGTTTTTAACGTATAATGCTGAAATAATAATTCCTATTAAAGCTACCATAAATATACTAATACCTATTACTATTTGCTTTTTTTTCATATAACTACTCCTTGTTTTATATCTTATTAAAATAAAGAGAGTAAATCTATATTTTAGATCTACTCTTTACTTTTCTTATTCCTTTACAAAATATATATCTTTCTTTTTATAAATAAAGAAAATCATTAATCCTGGAAAAATCAAACTTAAAGGTGTATATATAGTAACTCCAGCAACTATTGCTTTATAAACAAATGATAAAATTTCAATACCTATAAATATAAATGCTCCAATAGGCTTTTTAAGTAAAATTAATATTACTGCTATAGTTATGATTATTGCTATGCATAATGTTATTGTAAGCTCTGTTGGATTTACATCTGCTGCAGTTCCTGCCTCCAATAAAAAGTTATTTATTTGATCTTTAAATACAAGATTAATTATAACTCCTAAAATTGTAAATGCTTGTCCTATAAAATATAGTACAGACATTGTAATAATTCCAGCACCTACTCTTTTCTCCCTATTTATCATGTTATCCATTATTAATCCCCCTTTCTTAAATGCTCGTTTATATTTTAACATTTATAACTAAAAAAGGCAATTATTTAACAAATTTAACTTAACAAATTTACATACTCAAAGAAATATTTAATACTATAATTTACCTTTTTATCTTACTGTAATATAATTAGTATTATAAGTATATTAGTTGTAATAAATATTCTAAACTTACTTAAATCGTCTTTAAAATTGACAAGATTTAAGTAAAATAAGTATTCTATCAACTTATATAGAAAAACAAAAATATATGATTTCAATTTTACTATTTTGCTAAAATAAACTTATCAAACTTCAACCTTATAATTCTATAATAATGTAAATTATTAATTGAAACATATATATTAATATGGAGGAAACTATGGGTAAAAAGGGTGGGAATAATAAACAAAATTCCAAGAAAACGACTTCAACTAGAAAGAAACTAAATTTAAATGAAAATTTGATTATGCTTTTAGGAGTTATATTATTTAGCGTATTATTAATTATTTTATCAAAGTCTATATTTAAGGGTGGGTTTTTGCCTGATAAATATAATGGTAATATGAAATATTACAATGCAGTTGTTACAGAAGTATTAAATGAAGATTTAACAAAAGATCCTTATTTAGAGGATGTTGAAGTGGGCTTTCAAAAAGTATTAGTTAAAATATCAGCCAAGCCTTACTCTGGAAGTACACATGAAATAGAAAATCCAATAAGTAGATTGTATAATTTAAAAGTCAAGGAAGGCACCAAAGTTATAGTTGGTGTAATAGAAAAAAATGACACTACCCAAATGACCTTATATAGCTATGATAGGAGCAATATGTTGTATTTATTAATAGCAATATTTGTATTGTCTGTTGTTGCAATAGCTGGTGTAAAGGGAATAAAATCCTTAGTTGCTTTATTTTTTACATTAATATGTTGCGTTTATTTAATGGTTCCTTTAATGCTTAGAGGAGTAAATCCTATATTAGCGGGTATTCTTATGAGTGTCTTAAGTATAACCGTGACTCTAGTGCTTGTTTCCGGGTTTAACAAGAAGACATTAACTGCAATTTTAGGTACTGTCTTTGGAGTTATAATTTCAGGAATAGTAGCATATATTTTTGGCTCTTTAACTACTCTTTCTGGATTAAATATGAGCGAGGCAGAAAGCTTAATGTATATTGCAGAAGATACTGGTTTAAAAATTAGAGGAATAATGTTTACTGGAATTTTAGTTGCAACTTTAGGAGCTGTCATGGATATCTCTATGTCAATTGCTTCATCCTTATTTGAAATACACAGTGTAAATAATAAAATTAGTTTTAATGAATTATTTAAAAGTTCTATGAATATAGGTAAAGATACTATTGGAACAATGACCAATACATTAATTTTAGCATTTGCTGGAGGATCATTAAGTATCCTTATATTAGTATTTTCAGCTAATATGCCTTTTAATAAAATGATAAATTTAGATCTTTTAGGAATTGAGATAATTCAAGGATTAGCTGGTAGTATAGGTGTTGTACTTGCTGTTCCTATTACTGCATTTATAGGTTGTTATTTATGTAAAAATGAAATTAAATTAAAAAAATAAGAGATGCTGCTTTTGCAGCATCTCTTTATTTATTCAATAGATTGCTTCTATTACTTTAATTCTGGCCAATACTCTTTATTAGCTTCAATCATTTCATCTAATATTTGCTTAGCTACAAATGCAGATGGAATTGTCTTATTCATAGTAAATGCCATAAGTGCCTTTTCATATGAGCCCTCAATTGCAGCCTCTACAACTAACTTTTCACTAGCTTCTTGTTGTTCTATTAATCCTTTATAGAATGTAGGAATTTCGCCAACACGAACTGCTTCAGGACCGTCTTTAGTTATATACGCTGGTATTTCAACCATAGCATCATCTGGTAAATTCTTAATAGCACCATTATTTTCAACCATAACTAAATGTCTTTTTCTTTGATCAAATGCTAAACTCATAGCCACTTCTACTATAAATTCTCCGTGTACTCCAGTAAAGAATTGTGTAAGATCAATTTCTCCTGTAGCGCTATATTGATCTACAGAATCAAATATTTTCTTTTCTCTTCCTTCCATTACTTCATTTGCTCTTGTATGATTTTTATCAGAATGTCCAACAACTTCATCTCCTAAAATATAGTATTGCATATATGTGTTAGGAAGATATTTAGGGAACATTTGCATCATATGTTTTGCATTAGTAAATGTATGAAGCCATGATGCATCATTATGTCTTACTTCACTTCTTGAATCTGGTGGCAGATATCCATGCTCAAGAACATAGCTCTTAAGTTCTTCTGTTCTATCTTCTCCATTTACTCTTATATTTGTAAACCATCCAAAATGATTTAGTCCAAAATAATCAGCTTCTATATCATGTCTATCACAATCTAAAATATTTGCCATATTTCTCATAATTGCAACTGGCATATCACATATATTTAAAATTCTTGCATTTGGTCTTAGCTTGTACATAGCTTTTGCTACAATAGCTGCTGGATTTGAATAGTTTACTATCCAATAACTCTTATTTGCATATTTTTCACAGAAATCAATTATTTCAACCATAGGATATATAGTTCTTAAACCATATGCTAGTCCTCCTGGTCCACAAGTTTCTTGTCCAACTACATTATATTTTAGTGGAATCTTTTCATCCATTTCTCTCATCTTATATAACCCAACACGCATTTGAGCAAAGATAAAATCTGCATCCTTAAAAGCTTCTTCTGGACTTGTTGTAAAAGTTAGCTTTACTTCTGGATCAAACATTTCAACAACTTTTTTTACTATTACACCAACCTTATTTTGACGTTTTTCATCTATATCATATAATCTTAGCTCATCTATTTTGAATTCTTCCTTTTTACTTAATAAGCTCTTTACAATCCCTGGAGTATAAGTACTTCCCCCACCTACTATAACTAATTTAAATTTCTTCATGTCTAATATTCCTCCTTATTCTACTATTTCTAATGCTTCATCTACTATTGTTCTTATTTTATTTATTGAAAGTCCATATACAACTTGTATATTTTTACCTTTTCTAACTACACCTGATGCTCCTGTAGTTTTTAATGTTTGCTCATCAATTACAGTATCGTCAATAACATCTACTCTAAGTCTTGAAAAACAATTTTCTACAGTTACTATATTTTCTTTTCCTCCCAATGCTTTTATAATAGTTAAAGCTTTTTCTTTATCATTTTCAGCATTGTCAATTTCTTTTTTAGATGACTTCATTTCTTTTTTAACTTTTACTGCATTTTCATTTAAATCCATTGCATTATCACTATCATCATCTTCTCTACCCGGTGTCTTTAAATTCATTTTTTCAATCATAAATTTAAATACTACAAAAATTACTGATATTTCAACTAATCCTACTAACACATATACTGGCCAATGAGTTTTTCCAATTCCTGCTGGTAAATTTATTACAAGAAAATCTAAAATACCATTTGTTGCACAAACTCTTACATTAAGTATATAAACTATCATTTGGAAAAGTCCGTCTATAACAGAATATACAAGCCATAATAATGGAGCTGCAAAAATAAATGTAAATTCTAGTGGTTCTGTAATACCAGCTATTACTGCTGTTAATGTTGATGGAATTAATTGAGATTTCAAATTTTTACGTTTTATTTTCTTAGCTGTATAATAAAATGCTAATGCTACACCAATAACTCCAAAAGTTTTAACTAAGCCATAATTTAAGAATCTTGCTGAATCTGGCATCATCGTTATGGTAGGGTCGTTAAGTAATGCTAAGAATACAGGTTTTGCTCCTATAACGTTTTCTCCATTTATGATCATTTGATCACCCACTGCTGAATATAAGAATGGAGACCAAATTAAATGATGTAATCCTGTTGGTACTAAAAATCTATTTAAGAATCCATAAACAAATACTCCTAATGCTCCTGCAGTACTCATAAATCCTGTAAGGGCAGTAATTCCATTAGCTATACTTGGCCAAATATAAGTTGTTCCTATACTTAATACTGCAACTACTGGAATCATAATCATAAATACAAGTTTACTATTTCCATAAGGTGCCATAGCTCCTTTAAATTCTCTATTAACATACTTATTATGAACTACAGCTACTGCTATTCCTAATATCATTCCAAGGAAAACACCCATATCTGTTACATGAAAGCCTAATTGAATAGTCTGTCCAGTTCCATATAACTCACCAGCAGTGTTTCCTGCTATTAATTTACCTGATAATTCTAACCATTTACTGTTTGCTCCTAAAAATAATATGTATGACATAATTGCTACAAATGCTGCTTCTGCTTTTTTCTTTTTTGCCATACCTATGGCAATTCCAACACAAAATAAAATACTTAAATTTCCCATAATAGGAGAAAGCATACCATTAAAGAATTTTCCTATTGTCCAAATCAATCCACCTTCACTAACAAAAGTTTTATTAGTAAGTACAGCTGTTAACGCAATTGACATACCTACTATTGGTAAAAATAAGACTGGTCCTATCATAGCCTTTGCAAATTTTTGCATACTATCTAAAATCTTTTCCTTCATTCTAATGTACCCCTTATCTTTTTAAATTTTTCTCCTTGGTAATTACCTTGAACATAGAATAACATTTTAAATAAATATTGTTAATAGATTTAACCTTTTCAGTAACATGTTACTTAAAAAGTAAACATGTTTACCTTTACACTTAAAAGTGGATATATGTAAATTGGCTTATGACCTTGCTTCGCTTCAAGTCAACGCAAACTTACATATGCCACTTGAAAACTGAAGGAATGGAATTATAAAAAATTGTTCACATGGTAATCTTTTTAAATTCTCACCGTAAATAACAAAAAACTATCACAGAAAACTCTTCTCTGATAGTTTTTTTAACTTCTATAAACTATTCATTGCCTTATCTAGTAAGTATTCCATTATAATCATCACCCTAGCATAAAAGTAATTTGCTGTAATATTTCTATCATCTAACTCTTTATCATCTAATATGGAAAAATGTATTGTAGATTGTTTGGCCATATGACTACTTGGCCTTCCAGTAAAGGTTATAATATCTAAATTATTTTTTGCAGCATAGTCTATAACCTTTGTTACACTTTCTGTTTCACCACTTTTTGATATTCCTATTACTAAGGCTCCTCCTATTTGGTTGTTATCATATACTCCATAGGAATTTGTCTTAATACATTTAAAACCCAATACTAACATCTTCCTACAAAAAAAATCTACAATTGGAGATGAAAATCCTGTACCTGTAATATAAATTATATCCTGTCTATGTTTTATAAGACTATCAATAAATGAGTCTATAGTATTTTTATCTATTTCATCAATAAAGCTAGTTATATCTGAAGTACGTTTTTGATTTTTCTCATTATTCTTCACTATAAAATTTAATCTATAAATCATATCTACATATCCAGTATATCCTAACTTTTTTGATAACTTTATTATAGTAGTTGCAGAAGTATAGTTAATTTGTGCAATCTCTCTTACTCCTTTATCTAAAACATCATCGATATTTTTTAATATATATTCAAGCACTTGCCTTTCTGTTTCTGTTAACTTATAATTATCAGCAATTTTGTAAATATCAAATTTCATAAGATACCTCCGATTTTAAATAACTATTAATATAGTATCATATTTATTTTTGTTTTTAATCATAAATATTTAATTAATTATTAAATATTTTTAAAGCTGCTACTATTTCTGTACCGCCTAAAAAATCTGAGTTTACAATAGTTAATATTATTATTTTATAGTTCCTTGATTTAATTCCTTATAATTAAATTTTTAAATATACAAGTTATACCTATATGAATAATAAATACTATATAAAGCTATATTTTTATAATATTTTTTAATTATATTGTGGGAAACTAATATAGACAATTTATTTTTAGGAGGTAATTACAATGGATAATAACAAAAATAGAAGAAAAGATCGTCCTAAATCAAATGCAGAGCTTAGAAAAATGTATTCAGAATCCGGCGCTGAAATTGGGATTGAAAATGGTCAAAAGAAAGGTGCCCATTCTAATGGCAAAAAGTTTACTAAAAGGTCAAAATTATCTCATAATAAGTAATATTTAAAAACCATATAAAAATAACCTTACTAAATATTAGTAGGGTTATTTTTCAGCTTGTTATTGGGTAAAATAACATTAATATTTAACTTTTTAAATAAGGAGATATTTTTTATGTATTTTTTTTATGGTCAAGAAACACTCACTGCAGTTGAATGGATTCTTCGTGCAGTTATTGCCTTTTTCTTTTTACTAGTTGTTGCAAGAATCTTAGGTCAGCGTACTATATCGCAGTTAAGACTTCTTGATTTTGTTATTGCTTTAGTAATTGGAAACATTATTGCTCATCCATTATCTGATGAAGAACTTGGATTAGAGGGATCCATGATTACAACAATTGTATTAGTAATTCTTTATCTTATTTCACTACTTGGAATCCTTAGGTTTCCATCCTTAAGGAAACTCCTCAACAGCTCACCAGTCACAGTTGTTAAAAATGGAGAAATTCTAAATAAAGGATTAAATAAAGCAAGAATATCTATTGATGTATTATTAGAGGAACTAAGAGAGGAAAAAGTAGAAGATGTAAAAAAAGTAGCATTAGCAATTTGGGAAGCTGATGGAAAACTTTCTGTTTTCTTAGATCCAAAATATGAACCTATTACGCCTTTTCATTACCAAATGAAAACAGAATCATTTAATTTACCTGTAACAGTTATTAAAGAAGGTAAAATTCTTTATAATAATTTAGAAGAAACTAATAAGGATGAAAGTTGGATTATTTCCAATTTAAAAACTTCATATCAAACTGATGTAAAAAACGTTATTCTTGCTACTATTGATAGTAAAAATAACCTAAAAGTTTTTTTATATAAATAAGCTTTTCACTACTTAAAAACTCTACTTTAACTAATTTAGTAGAGTTTTTAAATATTACAATAAAGTATTTTTTAGCAATTATCTAAGCAAAGATTTTATTTTAAGTTTTGCAAACTTCTTTTTACCTATCTTTATTACATCATCATATGATAAATTTATGTCTAAGCTATTTATTTTTTCTCCATTAATTTGAACTCCACCTTGCTCTACAAGTCTTGCAAATTCTTTTTTACTTGATACATATTTCTCACTTACTAAATTTGAAACAATATCCCTCAACTTATTACTTTCTACAGTTAAATTAGGTACATCATCTGGAATTTCCTTTTTAGTAAAAGCTGAATTATAGAATTCTATTGCTGTTTTAACTTTTTCTTCACAATGGTATAAGCTTGTTATTATTTGTGCAAGTTCTAATTTAATATTTCTGGGATTTTCACCACTATCTAGTTTGTTTTTTATTTGTTCTATTAAATCTGGATGTTCATCTGTAGCTAATTCAAAGTATTTTATAATTAAATTATCTGGAACCTCCATCACTTTTTTAAACATTACATTTGCAGGTTCATTTACCCCAATGTAGTTGCCTAAACTTTTGCTCATTTTTTCAATTCCGTCTAAGCCTTCTAAAATAGGCATAAACATTGCAACTTGTTGCTCTTCTCCCATTGTCTTTTGAAGTGTTCTTCCCATTAAAATATTAAAGGTTTGATCAGTACCTCCAAGCTCAATGTCAGCCTCTAGAGCAATTGAATCGTAAGCTTGCATTAAAGGATAAAAGAATTCATGAACTCCTATTGGTACATTGTTTTTATATCTATTTCGAAAATCATCTCTTTCTAACATACGAGCTACAGTAGTAGTTGCTGCTAATTTTAATACATCATTAAAATTTAATTTTGAAAGCCATTCACTATTAAAACGAACTTCCGTCTTACTTTCATCTAAAACTTTAAAAATTTGAGTTTTATAAGTTTCTGCATTTTTTAATACTTCTTCATCCGTTAATGCTTTTCTTCCCTTTGCCTTTCCTGTTGGATCTCCAATTTTTCCTGTAAAGTCTCCAATAACAATTACTGCTTTATGGCCTAAATCTTGCATTTGTTTAATTTTACGTAAAACTACAGCATGACCAAGATGTATATCTGGTGCACTTGGATCAAGCCCTAACTTGATAATTAATGGTTTATTATTTTTTGCAGCTTTTTCTAGTTTTTTTCTAAGCTCTTCTTCATTAACTATTGTATCTGCTCCCTTTTTAATAATTTTCATTTGCTCATCAATTGTTTTTTTCATTTTTTAACACTCCTCTTATATTATTTAAAATATAAGCAAGTTCTATAAGAATAACTTTACGAAAGGCTATTTGATAAAACTATTTGAACTACTAGTGGACATACTCAAAATTTTATACTTTTCTAGAAATAAAAAAACTCCCACCCCTTATATCAAAAGGACGAGAGATAAAACTTCGTGTTACCACCTTAAGTTCATAGACAATTCACATTGCCTACCTTTTCAAGTACTCCAGAAAATATCTAGGTAATACTCTAGCACTATAACGTGTGCAAGGAATACGTCACAGCCTACTAAATGCTTCGCAGAATGAAAAATGTAAAATGCAGAATGTAGAATTAATGAAAAAACTCTGATAGAGTTTTAAAAATTAAATTTTAATAAATTAATATAACTATCATTCTAAATTATATTTTCCTTATGCTAAAACTTCATTTGGTGTGAAGCTCAAAGATGTATTCATAATTAGCTTATCTTGCACCTCTCATCAACCGGTTACTTTCTGTAAGTTTTACTAACTACTACTTGTTCTTATCACAGCTTTTCATAATCTTATACTCCGAAATATAATAACTTATAAATCTTCGTTATGCTTATTATTAATATGGATTATAAATCTTATTTTTTATATTGTCAATATTTTTGTAATTTTCAATTAACTAATAATTAATTTTAAGATTTATAGTCCTATCTTTTTTCTTAATATCTAATGCTTTATTATGAGCAACAAAAAAACCTTTGCTTTCAAAAAGCTTTTCTTTCTCTCCAATATATAACTGTCTTCTCATAAATATAAACTTTCTATAATCCTTACCTAAAAAATCATCTATATTACTTTTATGAATTGAATCCTCATATGAAATAACTCCATCATAAGGAAGTATTTCATAAGGCACGTATTTATCAAACCATATTTTTTTATATTTACTCCAATAAGCTATATCCACCACTTCTTTCTTTTCATCATATTTTAACTCTTCTATAAATAAATTATCATTTATCCAAGTATCTTTAATATTACTCTTAATATCAATATTTAAAGCTTCGCTAAAGTTTGCTGATTCTATAACTATCTTAGCCTTATTAAATTTGTCTATAGCTAAGTCCTTTAAAACAAAGTTTTCAACTATTCTAATACCATTATTTATAGCTTCCTTTTCATCATATGCAACTACACCCATTCTTTCGATATTTCTACCCTCTATATCAGGCCTAATATATATACCTTCATTAAAGAAGTTTCCATCATTTTTTTGAATAGCCTCAATTTTTTCTTCATCATCAGAAACTACTGAATAATCTAAATTTATAGCAAGTGGACTAACTCTTAAATTATTTACTATAAAACTTACTCCATCTATTTGAATTTCATTATTTTCTGGCCTTATATTCTTAATTTTAACTATCTTAGATGAATCTATATCTACAGTTACCTCTTTAGCTTCGCCTTTTTCTGTAATTTCTAAAGTAAAGTCTTTTTTATTTTCCCCTATTTTAAAGGTCCATACACTTAATGCATCTCCATTTTTATCTTTTTCACTAAATGCACTTGAACCTGATGCAAAATCCCCATCTAAAATTCTTATGTCAGATTTAGGTTTAGCAGAATCATATTCTTCATTAGGTTCATCTGTCGATAAAAATCTATCCGTATAAGCAATGCTTCCTCTCATAAAAACAGAAAGATACTTATTGTCATAAACAACTGCTTCTATGGTTATTTTTTTACCGTTGCTAAATTCTATTGATTTATTAACCTCTTGAAGTTCCCCTCTATTATTAAGTTTTTTCACATAACTATTATAAGAAAAATAATCATCATATCCCATTAGCTTTTTTATCATTGCAGAAACTGCACTTAAATTAAAAATGAATATAAATGCTATAAATATTAAAGCTATTTTTATATATTTGTTGTTTAAATTTATTTTCTTTTTATTTTCTCTTTTTGTATTATTTAATGCTTTTCTCATTAAATTTTCAAATTCTGGTGGAGCTTTTAAAGCCTTTTCTTCTAGATTATTTAATTCTTTATCTAAATCAATCATTTATATCACCACCTATAATTTTTCTTATTTTATTAATACCTTTATTTATTCTAGATTTTACTGTTCCTAATGGTATTTTCATAATTTCAGAAATTTCTTCATAAGTATAATCTAAATAATATCTAAGCCTAATAGCTTCTTTTTGATTATCATTTAAATATTCTATAAGAGATTTTAGATAAATTTTATTTTCTGATTCATTAAAAGTATCTTCTTTTGGCATATTTTCTAAATTAGCATCTTCATATTTCTTTCTCTTAGATAGCTCCTTTTTACATAAATTAACAAGTATTGTTTTGCTCCAACTATAAAATGAATCAAGCTTTTTAAGCTTTGGAATTTCTTTATATAAAACTACTATCATTTCCTGTAATATATCTAAAGCATCTTGTTCATTTTTCATATATACAAATGCTAATTTATAGTAGTTATCTTTTTCACTCATGATTAGTTTTAAAAGAGCTTCTTTATCACCATTTATAGCCTTCTTAACTTCTAGCTCCAAGCTTCTTCCCCCCAAACCTTGTCTCCTTAACTATTAACTATATATAAGAGTTTTATAGCTGGTAAAAAGTTCCCTAAAAATTTATTATTCTAAGGATTTTATATAATCAAAGGGTCTATATATTACACTATCATCACCTAAATAAAGCTTGCCACTTTTAACTCCTCCAATTGGATATGGCAATTTATTATATGCATTTATTATTTCTCCTCTACCTTTGTATAAAACTACATGACCTGGTGTATATATTAAGTCTCCTGGCTGCAAATCTTCTTCACTTACCTCATATCCCTGTAATATATCTTCTTGTTCAAAAGTTGAATAGCCAATTTCAACTCCCGTTACTTCCCTATAAGTCCAATAAGTTAATCCTGAACAATCAAAGGCTTGATTTCCTATATATGTTTCTTTTTTCAATGGGTAGTACTTATCTCCATAATAACCTATAAGTTCATCTAACCTTTCTTCAGTCATAATTTCACCTTTTCCGCCCCATACATATTCTAAACCTATTTTTTCTTCTGCTAATTTAATAACTTCATTTACTATTACCTTTTCTTCTTCTGTCATATTTATTCCCTCGTTTTCATATTTATCTTTTTCATTAAAATTAATAAATATTAAAATTCCAACTACTATTAAAATTATTAAAGCTAATATAAAAGCTATATTACTATTGACTACCTTCTTTCTCATCACAAATCCCACCCCATATAATTACAATATATATTAATTTTAACTTACAACCAAATTTTTTCATAATTACTTTTTGGTTACAAAATAGTTTACTCCAATAAAAAACTATATCCAATTGAAAATTATAACTTCAATTGGATATAGCTTTTTAATATATATCTTCTTCTTAGATATTCATAAATTTTAAACTTTACTTTATTAATCCTTTTCTGTATGCTGTAAGTAACATTTTTAAGTCTCTTATTTGACTTTTTAATTCCATACCAACATCCGTATCTTTAACTCTTTTTCTTTCTAATCTCTTTTCTACTATCATTGTTGTAGAAAGAATATCTCTTTCTTTAACTATAGCTTCTTCTGTGGAATCAAATGGTTCGTGAGCAACTAATTGAAACCCATAAGAATTATATATTAATGTATATCCTGCAATTCCAGTATGGCTTCTATAAGCTTTAGCAAATCCGCCATCTATTACCATCAATTTACCATTAGCTTTTATAGGACTTTCTCCACTTTTATTTTTAACTGGAACATGTCCATTAATTATCCTTCCTTCAATATGATCAACCTCAAATTCTCTAAGGATTTTCTTACATACTTCCTCATCATCTCTCCATTTATAATATGGATTCTTATGTTCTTTATGTGTAGATTTGTCATCTATAAAATATCTTTCAAAAGTAGTCATTTTTTCTTTACCAAAAAGTGATGAATTTGCCCCAGTCCAAAGATACCACATTATATCCATTCCATAGTCTCTTTCTCTTGTATCCCTTTTACTAAAATATCCTTCTCTCACTAAAGATTCAAATTTTTCTAAAAGCGCTTTACCACTATATTCTTTTCCTTGTATATTCATACTTGAAAAATTTTTATTAGAATCTAGAGGAATACATCCATGAAATAATAAGCTGTCGTTATACTTTAAATAAATATTTCCTTTTTCAAATAAAAACAAAATATGTCTTTGTAGTTTTTCACTATTAACAAAAGAGGATTCTAATTTTTCAATTAATATTTCTTCTTCTTTTGTAAGTTTATATGGATTGTTTTTATCTATAGTTGGAAAGGTCTTGTCATTAAGCTCATATATATTGTTATTTATTTTAATAGTTCCTTTTTCATAGTCTATATAATTCAAAAGCAGCCTATGTTCCATTTCAAACTCTTTATTTCTCTTAATTATATCGTTTTCAAGTTTGAATTGTATTATAGTTATTGCTTTATGCATTTTAGAAATCAAATCAATTTCAGAGTTGCTATATATATTTTTATCAGTTACTTTTGGAATAAAATTTTTGCATAAATCATCTTTATAGTATTTCAGTGCAAATGTTGCTAATGGTAACATATTAATTCCATAGATATCCTCAATTATATCTAAATTAGAATATCTTGCTGAAATTCTTAAGACATTTGCTATACATACCTTTGATCCAGCTGCAGCTCCCATCCAAAGCATATCATGATTTCCCCATTGTATGTCGACTGAATGATAATTAATTAATGTATCTAGTATTATATCTGGTCTCGGTCCTCTATCATATATATCTCCCAATATATGAAGCCTATCAATAACTAATCTTTGTATAAGTTTAGATAAAGCGATAATAAATTCATTTGCTCTATCTATGTCAATAATTGTAGTAATTATTTTATCATAATATTTCTGCTTATCTACTTCACTGCTTTGCTCATGTAGTAACTCCTCTATAACGTAAGCAAAATCCTTTGGCAATGCCTTTCTAACTTTAGACCTTGTGTATTTTGATGAAACAAATCTACATAACTCAATCAATCTATATAAAGTTATTTTATACCAATCGTTAATATTTTTTTCTTCCTTTAAGACTATCTCTAATTTTTGTTCTGGATAATATACTAAAGTTGCTAAACTTTTCTTCTCACTTTCCATTAATGAATTTCCAAATATATCTTCAATCTTCCTTTTAACCATTCCAGATCCATTTTTTAAAACGTGTATAAAAGGCTCATATTCTCCATGTATATCGCTTAGAAAATGTTCTGTTCCTTTTGGTAAGTTTAAAATTGCTTCTAAGTTAATAATTTCTGTAGATGCTTCTGCAATACTTTGATATTGTTTAGCTAATAATCTTAAATAATCTTGTCTTGAAATATCTTGTATTAGTATATTTTCATCATCAATGTTATTATATTTATCCATACTAATATTCTCCCCCATAAATTTAAAGATATAATTCTCCCTTTAATACTATAGCTGCTTCACCACTTAATTTTACTCTATCATCTTCTAACAATTCTAATGAAATTTCTCCACCTCTATCTGAAGCTTGATATGCAATAATTTTTGCTTTATTTAATTTATTACTCCAATAATTAGCTAATAAGGTATGAACCGAGCCTGTCACTGGATCCTCATTTATACCTGCCCATGGATTAAAGTACCTTGAAATAAAATCATATTTCTCATCTCCTATGCAAGTAACAGCTATCCCCTTTACATTAGTTCCAAAATTTAATGATTTTAATATCTCAAAGTTTGGTTTTAAATTTATTACCTCTTCTTTATCTTTTAACTCTATAACAAGTTTTCTTGTTTCTTTACCTACTATAGCTTTTGAATAATTTATTATGCCCATAGCCTTTAATACATCTTTTGTTAAATGAAAATTTAAAGGCTTATCTATTGGAAAGTCTAAACTTATTTTTTCATTTTCCTTTTTAGCAGTAAGTATTCCACTTTGAGTTCTGTATTTTATCTCTTGTTCTTTTACATTAAATTCATCAAATAAAATTTTCGATGTTGCTATAGTTGCATGACCACATAAATCTACCTCTACTTTTGGAGTAAACCACCTTAAAGAAAATAAATTACACTCACTTATATTAGAGTTTTCTAATGGTTTTACAAATGCTGTTTCTGATAAATTCATTTCCTGGGCAATATTTTTCATTAACTCATCATCTATGTCTTTTTCTAAAATACAAACAGCTGCTGGATTCCCTTTAAAAACTTTACTTGTAAAAGCGTCTACTTGATATATATTAATCTTCACTTTTCCCTCCTATAGTTTCATGACAATATTTACTTATTTTATTCTTATAATTTTAGCATATACTTGAACAGGGTAACTTTCTCTTATTGGTCCTGTAATTATCACTTCTACTTTATCTCCTACTTTAATATCTGATAATTTTAACCTTTCATTTGCCTCTTCTTTTATAATTTTCGTTCTTTGGGTTATATAAATACTTGCCTTATCAAATTCTGTATCTTCTTCAATATTTCCTTCTACTAAAATATTACCCTTTTCATTTTCTTCATTTATTACTGTTACTACTCCTCTTATAGCTACTTTATCATTTTTGTGGTTTGCTATAATCCATACACTAAGCATACAAATACCTAATACTATTATTCCTATATAGATTTTCTTAAACTTCACATTCTTTTTCTCCTTAAAACTAATTTCTAACTATTGTAATTTTACTATTTTTAGATATATAAATATACATTAATTTAAATTTATTTTTTAATTTAAGATTTCTTTAAGGTTAGGTTTATATAATTACTTCATAAAGATCATTCAATAGGAGGTAATAGTATGGCAATAAAATCATTTCAAAGATTTGAAAAAAAATTTATATTAAATGAGAAACAATATAACAAACTTATTCCAATTTTAAAAAACTATATGAATCCAGATAAATATTGTAAAGATGGGAAAAACTATGATATTTATAATATATATTATGACACACTTGACTGTCACATAATTCGAAATTCAATCAACAAACCCTATTATAAAGAAAAACTTAGATTAAGGAGCTATAATGTACCTAATAGTAAGGATGATAGAGTTTTTTTAGAGTTAAAGAAAAAAATTAATGGTATAGTAAATAAACGTAGAGCTACTTTAACTTTGAATGAGGCTTATAGGTTCTTAGAATTAAGGGAAAAACCTGCTACTTCTGATTACATTAATAATCAAGTTCTTAATGAAATAGAATACCACTTAACTAATAATGAAGTTAACCCAACTGTATATATAGGCTATAGCAGAAAAGCCTTCTTTGGAAAAGATAATAGTGATTTTAGAATAACATTTGATTCTAATATAATTACTAGACGTGATAACTTAGCTCTTGAACTTGGTAGCTTTGGTGAAAATTTACTAAAAGAAAATCATTATCTTATGGAGGTAAAAATACTTGGAGCAATACCTGTTTGGTTTACAAAAGTTCTTTCTGAATTATCAATATATAACACTCACTTTTCGAAATATGGAAATGAATATATGAAATATTGCTTAAATGCAAATTATTCTAATAGGAGGGACAACGCATGTTAGAAACTATCATTTCATCAACTACTGGAGAATCATTTACTCTAGTAAACGCACTATTAATTATTATATCTTCAATTATTCTTGGACTAGTTATAAGTCTTGCCTATATGAAGACACATAAAAGAGAGGGATATGCCCCAGGTTTTACAGTAACACTTATAATGCTACCCGTAATAATTGCTATTATTATACTTTTAGTAGGAAATAATGTTGCAAGAGCATTTAGCTTAGCAGGTGCATTTTCAATTATACGTTTTAGAAGTGCACCTGGTGATCCAAAAGATATAACTTATGTATTTTTCACCTTAGCTGTTGGTTTAACCTGTGGGATGGGTTATGTGGGATATGCCTTTATATTTACTTTAATACTCTGCGCCTTAGTAGTTATCCTAGATATGACAAGATTTGCTATGCCTAGAACAAAAACTTCTAAACTTAAAATTACAATTCCTGAAGATTTAAATTATGATGGAATATTTGATGACATACTAAATAAATATACAAACTCATGGAATATTGAAACTATAAAAACTAGAGATTTTGGCTCACTATTTGAAATTCACTATATTATTCATATGAAACTTGATGTTGATCAAAAGAAATTTATAGATGAATTAAGATGCAAAAATGGTAATTTAAATATTTCACTAAATTTTGCTGGTTTTGAAGAAAAAGTTTATAATTAAGTCATTGTATAAAAGCGAAAATAAATAGACTACGTGAAATGATCCTAATCTATTTATTTCCGCTTTCTTATATTTAATTACTTAAGTTGCTACTAAACAATTTCTCATAAACTACATTAATTAATTCCTCTTCGCTTACATTATCCATACTTGATATTTCTACCATTTTATTTTGAGATATTATTGTATATCGATGTCCATGTTCATTCATATAAACATTTATACCTTTTGGTAAACTGGTTTTCTTTTCTATATATTCTACCCCTATTTTATTTACAAATTTTATCCTCTTATTAAAATTATACTCAACTACCCATTTATATTTACTTTCAAAAATTTCATAACTTAAGTAATTTTTTTCTCCTTCATCTCCATAATACAAATAAGCAGCTACTGGTGTTTTCTCTGCTCTAAAATATAATGAATCTTCCTTACTAACATCATTAAAATCTTCAATTTTTAAATTATCTACTTTATTTAACATTTTATCGCTATAATTATAGTCTTTAATAAATACATCTCTAAAAATCATATTAGTAATAGTAAAAAATATTGCTAATGTTAATACTAGATAAGCTCCTTGAATTATTATTTTTTTATTTTTAATATTCTTATTCTTAATAAAATTAATTATATAATTTGATGCAAGTACTAAAAAAACTAAAATAATAACTATTTTTAAAATACTAACATCAGATTCTATAGCAAAGGATAGCCAAGCTATAAATAAAACAATAGACATTAAACAATAAATAATTCTTCTTACTAATGATATTTTCTTTAAATTATAACTTACTTTTTTTCCATTATTTATAGATATTTTCCCCTTAATATTAAATATTAAAAATGTAATTAATCCCATTATTTCATGAAGTGAAAAAATAATAACAAATATGAATGTTCCTAAACCTAATGGATTCGCTAAAAAGTGTGCACTATAACTTCCAATTGTCGCAATATATTGACCAAGTAAAAGGCATATGATTGTTATCAGATTTAAAAGTACATATTTTAATGATGCTTTCCTAACAGTATTAAACTTTTCCACTTCATCAGTATGAATATCTATTCTTTCTTCATCTAGCTCACTACAATAAACTTGTATTTTATTTCTTTCACAAACAAATTCCCAACCAGCCTCTTTGCAATATTCCCTATATTCTAGAGCTTTATCAGTATCTTTTCCATCCATAAAGGATATGCTGTCTAATACATCTACTGAATATCTTAACTTTTTAGGAGTATCTTTTCTAAATTTTAAATAATATCCTTTTATATTTTCTAATATCCAACCCCTTAATGCCATCTTTTCTAAATAATCTTCTAAGCTTTTATGCTCATATGGTAAAAAGTTAAATACAACCCATTTTTTATTTCTAAATATCATCATAAATTCCTCCAAAAAAAGATTTTCCATCTTTAATTAACATTATTAATCTCTCATATTCATCTTTAAGTATTTCTAAGCCTTTTTCAGTAATTATATAACTTCTTTTTCTTCCAACAACTTCTGTCTCCCTAATCATTCCTTCTTTTTCAAATCTACCAAGAAGGGCATATAATGTTCCCGGTCCTACATTAACTCTTCCCTTAGATAATTCTTCAACTGATGCCATTATATCTACTCCACATCTTTCTTCTATTAAAGATATTAATATATAGTACATTGGTTCAGTTAAATTCTGAAATTGTTCTCTTGGCATCCTTTGCCACCTCCAAACATCGATATTCGATATTAAATTTATAAAATAATTACCATATATTACAATATAATTCTATTATCGAATATCAATATTGTCAATATATCTTATTACATAATATATATCATATGTTTATTATTAGTAATTTGATAATTATTTGCATAATATTTTTTAATTTATTATAAGCATAAAAAACAAAACATAGTATATACAAATAATTTATAAATTATTTGTATATACTACTTGTCAATAAAATATTCTATTAAGGTCTTTTAGGCATTTCTCCTCCTGGGAATTCTCCTTGACCAGGTATCCCAGCACCAGGGCCTCCAAATCCTCCAGTTACTTGACCTATGTTAGTTACTACTCCTGATACTGTAAAACTTTCTAATTCCGTACCATCTGAATAACTTCCTTCTGAATATATACCATCATTTACTGACCCTGTTGATGTTCCTCCAGTATAAACCTTGTAAGTTTCTCCAATTTTAATATTTGCTGAAGATATTACTACTGATTGAACATTCTTGCTTGAAACAAAGGTTACTACTTCATTTCCACTTGAATCTTCAACTCGGACTAGTGTATTAGCTTGTATTGCTGAGAATATATTAATTGAATTTTGACTTGATGTTTCACTTGGTGATTGAGCCATACCTGAGCTTCCAGATGCAATTAATAATCCACCTGTAATTTGGAATTCTCCATCATAATCTAATGACCCATTACCATTGTCTTCCGGACCATTTACTATAACTGTTCCATCTTTCATATATATTGATCCATTTGCATCAAGACCATCTCCACTTGCATCTACAACAATTTTTCCACCATTAATATTTATTGTTCCCTTTCCTGCTGAAGCAAAATTATTTTGTCCTGGTCTTCCATTTATTGAAGATCCATCATTTCCGCCTGAAGCATTTATTCCATCATCACTTGCAGTAACTTTTATATTTCCATCATTTATATTTATTGTTTCTGCTTCTATACCTTCATATGATTTTACTATAATAATATCTCCCTTATTTACATCTATTGTTGAGTCTGCATGAATTCCATCGTCACCTGATATTATATTAATAGTTCCACCATTAATTTCAACTTTATCATTTGAATGTATTGAATCATCAGCTGAATTTATATTGATATTTCCTCCATCAATTTTAACATTAACTGCTGCTTTTATGGCCTTTGTACTAGTTGTATCTATTTCTTCATCTTGCTCTACTGCTGCTCCCTGAGTTTTTCCAAAGCCTCTAAAATCGCTATGAACTTTAGATGTGTTTTCATTTCCACCGCCTGAATTTATTGTTATATCTCCACCTGTTATTGTTGCAACTGTTTCTGCTTGTATTCCATCTTCACCTGATGTTATATTAATTGTTCCTCCTTCAATTAATACATAACCTTTTTCTGTATCTTCATCATTATTAGACTTCATACCATCTCCCTGTGAATTAATAATTATATTACCACTTGAAATAGTAATTGAATCTCTTCCTCTAATACCATCTGCTACTGAATCAATTGATATAGTTCCATCTGCTATTTCTAAATCATCTTTGCTTGTTATTCCATTATTATATTTAGCATTTACTTTAAGAGATCCTGTTCCACTAATAAACAAATCACTTTTACTAAAAATTGCTGCATTCGGTTCATCTGTTGAGATATCTTCAAATATATAATTTTCACCATCCGTAACTTCATTGCTAGTTCCATCTTCTAATATTACATAAGTATTTTTAGAATTTGCTACATATATCCCGGAACTAGTTGAGTTAGTTATATTAACTCCATTTAATATAAGTTGTACATTGTCTTCATCTCCAGCATTAACTTCTATTTGTCCATCTCTTAATGTTCCTGATATACTGTATGTTCCTGATGAATTTATAGTAACCTTATTTTTTTCAACTACTACTCCTTCTCCATCTACAACAATTGTATCTCCTAATGTTATTGTTGTGTCCACTTCAACTTTGCTAGCTACTGAAGTTTTATTTGAATTTGCTTCTTTATTTGAACATCCTGTAGCTACTATAAATAAAGATGCTATTGCTAACATTGCTATAACTTTTTTACTCATAAATCTTCCTCCTAAAATTTCAATTAAATAATCATTTGATATTAATAAGATAACATCATTACCTTAAATTAATCTTAAAACATATACATCCTTAAAACCTAAAGTAATAAAATAAAAAAAGAATCTATATAATTCACTCCTATGAACTATATAAACTCTTTAATATTTTAGTAGAAATTCATTCTTTGAATGAATTTCTACATTAATTACTTAACTTTTAATTTTTCTCTTTTAACTAAAATCCTATCTCTTACCAGCATCAAATGGTTCTCCAGAAGCCTTTGGTGCTTGAGATGATTTAGAGAATAATACTAATGCTATTAAAGTAACAATATATGGGAATATCTTCAATAATACTCCTGGTATTGCTGACAATGCTGGTATTGCTTGAGATACGTTAGCTATAGTTGAAGCAAATCCAAAGAAGAATGTTGCTCCTAATATTCCA
>NZ_LBMX01000102.1:0-60906 GCF_001010885.1 Clostridium sp. C8
ATAAAACTTTTGGTTTAATGTATAATTCTTTTGTAAAATATTTTCTTTGTGCATAAAAATATTTTATCATAAATCCTAAACTCATGGAGTCTAGGATTTATTTTTTTGCACAAAAAGGGACTGTGCACTAATTATTAGTGCGACAGCCCCTTTTTCCATTATTCTTGTTTATCTTTAGTTGTATCTATATTATTTTAGGTCATATCTCCTCTTTCTTAACGTTATTATTCCTACTGATAATAATACTAAAGCTAATACAATTACTTGGATGCTTGATACTACTGATCCAGTTGCAGGTAAATTATTTTCCGCTTTTCCAGTATTATCATCATTATTATTGTTGTTATTTTCTCCAGCATTTCCATTATCATTGCCTTTGGCTAATTCTAATCCAGCTAAAGCTAATTCTAATTCATCTACTGATTTATTAATTTCATCTTGAGTAGCTTCTTCATTACTTAAAACTACTTTAACTTCTTGTAGCTTTTTATTTAATAAATTAACACTCTTTACTGTATATTTAGATGTATCTATTGCTTCAGCCTTATTTATTAATTCTTCAAGTTTAGATTTGTCTGGTATTAATCTTAAATCTAAATAAGCTTTAACTAATCTATTATATGCATCTTTTACTTCTTCCTCCATTGCATTTTCATCGACTATTACTGCATTAGATTTTTCAAGTTCAGCTTTAAGTGTATCCCAAGTTGATATCTTATATTTGCTTTCATCCAAAGCATTTATTATTTTAACTAATTTCTCAAGTTCTGCCTTATCACCTTTTTTAAATTCTAGCATATGAATTGCATCTATTAATCTTTTGGCAGCTTCATCTATTTCAGATTCTGTAGCTTTTGCATTTACTAAAATAGCTTTTGCATTTTTTAATGCCCCTTCAAATTCTTGAACTACTGCTGGAACAACATTTTCAAGAGCTCCATTTGATTTTGCTTCTTCAGCATATTCTATAGACATTCTTAAAATAGTCTTATCAACATCTATTGGAGTTTGAGTACTTTCTTTAAATCTTGCAGTTAGTATTAAATCTACTTCAACTGTAAATCTGTAAGTCGTATTCTTACTAACTTCATTATCATCTTCATCAAACCAACCTACAAATTCATATCCTTTATCTGCTGTTGCAATTAACGTAGCTTCTTGACCTTCTAAATACTCACCAGATCCTGCAATTGAGCCACCTTCTGTTTTGTTAACTGTAATTGTATATTTGCTTGGTTCAGGTAATATATAGTTTATATTATATATGTTTTTGCTACCGTCTTCTGCACGAACAACTATAACTGATTTATTGTTATAAACTGGTAATACAGTTACTGCTACATTATCTTCTTGTGATGTTTCCACTAATTTAGGTAATTCTTCTACATTAATTGAATACTCATTAATAGCTGGGTTAAAGTTTTCTAAGACTTTTCCATCTATTTTTATTTCTTTTAAAGTATTAGTAGTTTTTAAATTTTCTTTTGGCACATATTCATAAACTTTTACTTCTGAAAGTCCTATACAATTACCTAATTGAGTTTGTTGCATGTATATTCTAATGCTATTTGTATTTATAACATTATCTAAGAAATACGTTGTTTCACCTGCTGAATGAGATACCTCTGTAGTATTTGTATGTGTAGCTATAACATATTCACCATTTTCATTTAAATAGCTAATTTCAACTTTTTTAGGAATTCTTGCACTAGCATTATCTGTAAATAGCCATAAATCTAAACGATCTATATAATACTTATTATTCCAATCAAATTGAACATAAGCCCCCTTTGGTTCTCCATTTTCATTAGCTAAGTTTCTTTCATTCCAATTTGTCCAACGCTCTTGAGTATTTTCTCCACCGTTTGTAATTCCATTAGTAATTGATGCTAAACTATCTGATATAGTTATGCAACTTTGTGATAGATTAGCCTTATCTGAAGTTTCTTGTATTGATTTATCAGAACCATTTTCATATATCTTAACTTCTGTTAAACCAATACTATCTCCTACTTGTGGTTGTTGCATATATATTCTAATACTATCAGTACTTACAGTTTCATTTAACATAAGTGTATTTGAGCCTTGATTGTATGGAACTAAAGTGGAATTTGTATGTGGAATAACTATATATTCACCACTATTATTTTTATAGCTTACTTCTATTTTTTTAGGTAACTTAACACCTGAGTCTGTGTATATCCACATCTCTAATTTGTTAACATCATATTTCTTATCAAGGTTTAATTGAACATAAGCCCCCTTTGGCTCACCACTACTATTAGTTAAATTTCTTTCATACCAATTTGTCCATCTTTCTTGAGAGCTAGTTCCATTATTAGTTACTCCATTTATAATTGAATTTAAATTATCAGATGCTGTTGTACAGCTTTGTGATAATCCTATTATTCCTGCCATTGCTACATTTTTAGCTGTTTTTAATGCTGGTACTATACGAACACTAGCTTCAACATCATAAACTTTTCCTAAAACTTCTATACTTCCTGGAACTATAACATTAGTGTTTTCCTTTGAAAAATCTAATCCTTCAAAGTTCCAATTAACAATAAAATCTTCGCCTTCAGAGCCATTATCTAAATATGCCTTAGCTGTCTTTGGTAAATTTGGTGTTGTTCCTGCATAAGTAAATGTAGAGTAATTTTCAAAATCCACTACATTACCAACTACATGAACATTTACAACTACAGCTATATCTGTACCTTCTAATTTACCAGTAACTTTAAATATTTGTGGAGTATTTAATTTAGATTCATCATACTCATTCCAATTAATATTTAAAGTTTCAGTTGTACCATCACTATATCTAGCTGAAACTGTAGTTGGTAGCAATGGTTTTTCTTCTAAAGAAACATAGTAGTCTTTAACAATATTATAAGATTCTATATATTTATTATCTCCTACATTATTTACTGTATTAATATTTATGGACTTAGATTCTAAACCTTCTCCTGAAACAGTTAAAGTCATTTCTCCAGCATCTTTAGTTGATTGAACAATTACTAAAGCTTTACCATTAAATGCATTTCTAGTTCCTGACTTATCAGTTTCTGGTTTATATCTATCTGTATCTGCAGCATTACCATTATCTAAGCCAACTATTTTACCATTTCCCTCCAAAGTATAATTTAACCTATTATTAGCTCCATAAGCCATATTTCCTTCTTCATCTACTAAATCAACAGTAATATAAGATAAATCGTATTCATCTGCACTTATAGTTGTTTTGTCAGCGCTTAATTCTACAGTGGATACTTCTCCATATGTGTTAATTAAAGCTCTACCTTCTGTGTTAGTTAATAAATTTCCATTCTTATCATATCCTTTAGCGCTTATTGTACCAGTTTCATATGGAACGCTAAAGCTTGGATATAATGAACCATTTTCAAAAGTATAATATTTATATCCTGCTGCTGTTAAATTTTCAGTTGCTGTTTTAGTTCCAATTAATCTATTATTTAAATATAATTCAACTTTATAAGCATCTGTAAATACATCAACTTGTACATTTCCATTTGTAACTGGAATATCTTCTCTATTCCATGTTGGTAATATGTGTAGAGTATTTACATAATCATTCCATTGGCTTTGATATAAATAATAAACATCTTTTTCAAATCCAGCTGTGTCAACTATACCAAAGTAGCTTGATTTAGGAGCTGGGTTTCCACCTGAAACACTTCCTGTTCCAGTTCCATTCCAAGGTGTAGGCTCTCCAATATAATCAAACCCTGTCCATACAAATTCACCTGCATTATAATCATATTTTATTGTATATTTCCATGCATCACTTGCTGAATGGCCCCATCCAACTTTATTAGAGTTATTATCAAACTCTGGTATTTGTAAATCTGAATTACTTTGAGCTGTTCTGTTTATGGATTTATAATATCCTCTACTATGAACTGCACTACTTGTTTCTGAACCATATAATATCCAATTAGTTTTGCTATTCCTCAAACTATTAAATTGGCCTTCATTAGCATAGTTGAATCCAACTATACCACCATTATTTGAAACAACATCTGAAATAGCTACAGCATTGGTATTACCAAGTCCCCCCTTGCTCTTATTATCACCAATAGTAACAGGTCTAGTTGTATCTTCATCTTGAATCCAATCAATTATATTTTGTGCAATTGTAGGATAGTTAGATGAATTTCCACCTATCCCTTCTAAAACCTCATTTCCTATTGACCACATAATAACTGATGGACTATTTATTGAAGTCTTAACCATTGATCTAGCTTCAAATTCACCCCAAGACATTCCTACTTCACCATTAATTATTTTGTTATCTTCTCCTATTGAAGCATTAAAAAACTTAGCGAAATCATTTACATTTCCATTCTTAGAGTTTGTCCATGTATCGAATGCTTCATTTATAACTAAAAGACCTAATCTATCACAAATTTCTAATAACATTTCACTTGCAGGATTATGAGTAACACGAATTGCATTTACACCCATGTCCTTCATTATTTCCATTTGACGTTCAACTGCTCTATAATAAGAAGCTGCTCCTAAAGCCCCTTGGTCATGGTGCATACAAACACCTTTAAGCTTCATATTTTCTCCATTTAGCGAGAAACCTGTATCTCTATCAAAATTAAAATATCTAAATCCAAAATTTGTATAGTAAGTATCAACTACTTTATCATTCACTATAACTTCATTTTTTACTTTATACATATTTGGAGAATCAACTGACCATAAATCTGGATTATTTACAACTGCAGTTTGCTCAAAAGTGAAACTTCCATTTGCAGCTATATTTTCAGTTCTTTCTACAGAAGTACTAATATCTTGCCCATCTGAATTTAAAATAGTAGTTTTAAGTTTAATATCACTAGTATTATTTGATTCATTTTCCACAACTGTTTTTACTTCCACATCAACATTTCCACCCTTTTGTGCTTCAATTTCTGGTGTACTAACAGTTGTTCCTAAATGTGAAACGTGAATAGAATCTGTAACTGTTAAAGTAACGTCTCTGTATATACCACTTCCTGAATACCATCTACTAGTTGGCACAGGATTCTTCACTTTAACTGCTATTATATTTTCAGTTTCTCCATCACATATAAGTTCATCAGTAATATCAAAAGCAAAAGCAGTATATCCATAATTATGCTGGCCAAGTAATTTACCATTTACATAAACCTCAGAATTCATATAAATTCCATCAAAGTTTATAGTAAACTCTTTTCCTTGGTATTTTTCTGGAATAACAAAATGCTTACGATACCATCCAGTACCCCCAAGTAGAAATCCACTTTCTGCTTCTCCTTGAACAGTAAAGTCTTCTTCAATACTCCAATCATGTGGTAAGCTTAAAGTTCTCCAAGATGAATCATTGAAATCAATAGCTTCTGCTCCTCTTTCATCTCCCTTGTAAAATTTCCAATCCTGATTAAATAATGTAGATCTTTCTCCATCTTTAATAAAACCCACATAAACTGTTTCTGCATTTTGTACTTGATTCGTATCTGCTTTAACTGTTGCAGGAATTAAACTTGTCATTACCGATGCTCCTACTAAAAAAGCACAAATTCTTTTTTGAAATACTTTCATAAATAATCCTCCTTATTATTAAAATTGAATAGAATTTTATAGATTTAGTTAAGAATTTTGATATATTTTCTTTATAAATGGTAAGGTTCTAGAGAAATACATCTCTAGAACCTTAATTCATATAAAATTTACTATCTTTTTCTTCTTAAAACTACACCTGCGCCAGTCATTAGTAATGCTATTACTGTTAGAGCTGCTGATGAAGTTCCTCCTGTTGAAGGTAATTTGTTATCATCCTTTTTATTATCATCCTTATTTTCAGAATTGTTACTGCTATCATTGTTAACTTGTTTTTCTTCTAAGCTAGCTAAAGCTAATTCTAATCCTTCTGCTGCTTTATTTACTTCTTCTTGAGTAGCTTCTTCATTTTTTAAAACAGCCTTTACATTAGCTACATGTGAATTTAATCTATAAACGCTTGCTCTAGTATATTTAGATAAATCTATAGCTTCTGCTTTATTTATCAAATCTTCAAGCTTAGACTTATTAGGAGTTAATCTTAAATCAAGGTATGCCTTTACTAACTTATTGTAAGCTTCAGCTATTTCCTTTTCTATTGCATTTTCATCTCCTATTACTATATTAGCATTTTTAAGTTCAGCTTGTAGTACTACCCAAGTTGAAGATATATATTTACTTTCATCTAAAGCATTTATTATTTCAACAAGTTTTATAAGCTCTGTTTTATCAACTTCTGTAGGGGTCTGATTTTCTTTAACTAAAGAAGCTATTGCATTTCTTATATTATCTACTGCACTACTTACCATTTCTTTTGTTGCTTCTGAATTATTTAATACTACATTTGCAGTTTCTAAAGCCATATTAAGACCACCTAAAGATTCTTCGGTATACTTTTCACCATTATTCTTAATATCATTAGCTTCGTTAATAATATCAGCTAATTCTTCTATACTAACTAATTCAGTAATTGCACTTGATAAATTTTCTTTTGCATTATTAATCTTATCTTGGTTTGCACTTGCCAAATCATCTAATATAGATTTTGCAGCATCTAAAGCTTCTGTGAATTTAGCAAAACTTCCAGCTGTATAGCTTTCCTTTGCATAATCCTTTGAAGATGCTACTAATGCATCTAAATCAGTTATATTTGGTACATTATAGTTATTAATTGTAACTATTTCATAAATGGTAGGCGCTATTCCCTCCCATTCAATCTTTATTTCGTAAATATTATCATATTTAGCATTTATAAGTTCATTTAAACTCTTGCTTAATGTTCCAATTTGATTCCAAACTTCCTCTCCGCTTTCGTTATATCCTGTTCTAACCATTACCTTAGCATTTGAGATATCATTACCACCTTGAACAATATTAATCTTTTTAACATCTGTATTTCCTGATAATCTGTATGTTAAACTTCCAGATTTTATTTCTCCATTATTAGTATTTGGTTTATATGATGTAGTTAAATTTCCATCTATAATATTTGATGTTGTAAATCCTTCCACTTCCATTGGATTAGAAGTAAATGTTGGATTATTAACACTTGGAAAGTATTCTCCATCATTTATTAAAATTTCACTTATTCTAACCCATCTACTAATATAATTTGCAGTAAATAAAATTCTTAAATATCTAGCTTCCTTAGGTGTATCTAATTCTCCCTTCATAAATGCATGAGAAATTGGAACTATAGTTGTGCTATCTCCATGAATATATCCTGCATCAACTGGTTTAGAATTAACGTCACTATCATCATTTTCTATACCATCACCAATTGTAATTACATCTGTCCAATCCTCTCCATCTAAAGATACTTGAAATTTAGCATCTCTTAGATAATCCAATTCTGTATCTAATACTGCATAAGTAAGATTCTTTATATTCATAGTTTGACCTAAGTTAAGTACTATGCTTTTATCTTTTACAGGGAAAGAACTAAATGATGCTGATGTATTAAAATTTTTATCAAAAATATTTGCAACGCTACCATTAATAGGTACAAATGATGATTGTACTGAAATTGGATAAATTTCAGTAGACTTCACTTCAAATTTACTTAAATTAAAAGTAACATCTTTACTTGCTATTAATCTAATATATCTAGCATCTTTTAGGTTTTGCGTATCATCAACGTTAATCCATTCTACTTCATTCATAGATGTTTGTAATGTTAATCCATCCATATTAGATACTTCTAAAGCAATTTCTTTTAAGTCCTTAATACGATCTAGCTTTATACCAATATAATCATTAGCTTTTAATGTTATATTATTTTGTGGGACTAACTTAGTTAATTCCTCACTTTGATATATTGATTTAATTTGAATATCAGTATTTGTATAAATATTCTTAGTTGATTCTAATGAGCCAAACTTTTCTACTTTAAGTTCCGAGAAAATAACCCATTTATTTAATTGTTTTGTATTTGTTATTCTAACATACCTTGCTTCTATACCGTTAAGGTTCTCATCTACGATATCCTGCCCAGAAGTTTTACCTGTATATTCTTTATAAGTAGTCCAATTGCTATTATCTTTTGAGTATTCTAATCTATAATTTGTCCATTTATCTGATGAACCATTTCTACCTAAAACAAATCTAACCTTTCCTACTGGAATTACGGCTCCTAAATCTAGCCCTATATAATCCCCAACAAGAGTTAAGTCTCCAGTATTTGTTTGATACCAAATATCACTGCTATCATTTCCATCTAATAAATTTGCTTGGCTTCCAGAGTAAATTTTCCATGATG
Organism: Clostridium sp. C8; assembly: GCF_001010885.1. Lineage (NCBI taxonomy): Bacteria > Bacillati > Bacillota > Clostridia > Eubacteriales > Clostridiaceae > Clostridium > Clostridium sp. C8. The sequence goes on from NZ_LBMX01000102.1 coordinate 8,309, forward strand.
CTGTTCTTATAACTGTAGCATTTATTGATGTTTCTGGTTTAGGTAAATCACTTTTATTAATAGTAATATCTTTAACTCCAAACCATTTATTTGTTCTGTCTTTAGTTGCAATAACTCTAACTCCCATTGCATCTAAGTTTAAATCTTCTATTGTAATTTTATTTGGTGTCGCATATACTTTTCCTGGCTCTAAATCTATCCATTCCTTGCCATCAACTGTATATTGAACCTTTGCCTCTTCCATTGTATCAGCTGAATTCGCAATAGCACCTAATAAGAATTCAACTTCTTTTATTTTTATGACCCTATTATACTTAACACCAATATAAGTTCCTGTTGCTATACTAGAAGGATTCTTATAAACAACTTCTGTTGATACATTATTATCTAGAATATTACTTAAATTGCCTGCTGGTGTATCTGTTCTATTAGTAATAACTGTTGTTACAATTTTACTTGGATCAACTATGCCTGAAACAATAGGTGATAAATATCCTTCTAAAGCCTTAATAAATGGCACAATATGCTGAACTCCAACTTCTGCATATTCAGTATGATCTACATAATTAAATCCATATGTTTTTGATTTTTCAAAAGCTGTTTGTGCATTTGAATAGTTTGTCCAAACTTCATTATTATTTCCTTCTTCATTTGAAATAACTGCTTTCAAATATGAGATCGCTGCTGTTGTTGTATCTTCAAAGCAATTTAACCAATAAATAATTTGATCTCTAGTTTTTGAGTTTCCAGGATTATTTTTATAATAATCTGCTGCATCTTTAATCTTTGTAAATTCTTCTATTAAAGCTTGTGCATCTTCTTTTACATTAGCTCCACTTTCATATTTGGTCTTAAAGGCATTTAGCTTAGGAGCTAACTCTAAAGATTCTTCTAATGCTCTAACACGACTGTCCATGTTTTGGTTAATCATGTGCTTACTTATTTCACGTAAAGCAGTTGATGCTTCATTTTCTATTGCACTGTTATGATCCATATATTTAAAGGAATCATACCAGTTTTCATCAGCTTGAGACTTTGTTTCCCATATATTCCAGGAATAATCTGCAACTGCAAATAATGCTGATTTATTTGCTTCTGATTGTTGCATTGGGTTTAACATTATACCTTCTATAAGTGTTGGATCTACTCCTGGATGTAGAAATGTATCATTTCCCCCCATAATTAAGTGCTTCTTTGAGTTATCTGAACATGGCCAGTTAATCCAATAATAAGGTGGTCTTCCTACATTATTTTTAAATGTTTGTGAAAAGCTTTGAGTTACTTCTCCCCATATTCTTCCTCCTGTTTGAACTAATTGAACATTTGATGGTGCTTGTCTTAAATCATTGAATTCAACACCTGATCCATTTCCCATATAGTCATAAGGAACATATGGTAATGTATCCTTCATGTCAGGATATTGCGCTTTTACTTCTGTTTGTAACCAAGTAGTTATGTCATTAACTAATCTAAGACCTAGTGCTCCACCTGGATTAGAAAAGTCATCTGCAAGTATAGCAATTTGTCTAACTCCTTGATCAATAACTTGCTTAAATTTAGCTTTCAAATCTGCTAAATCTTTTTGGTATCCAGCTTCATTTTTACCTATTCCTAGGTTGTCTCCACCAGGGAATGGATGAAGTGCATAAACAAATCTAGTTTTAGAAGCATTACCTGCATCTGCTAACTTTTTAACCCATTTAAGTTCTTCCTCAGTATAAAGAGTACGCCATTGAACCCTGTGCTTAGGGTCATCTTTTGGTGCATAGAAGTAAGCATTTAACTTATAATATCCACCATAAGTCATAAGATCTGCCCTATCTTGAACTGACCATGGATTTCCATAATATCCTTCTATAAATCCACGAGTTACAACATTTGCATAATCTTCGACTTTAAAGTTTCTTATAGTATGATTTGAATCTAATTGATTAACTACATGATATAAAGTAGTTAATCCATAAAATGCTGAGTCTGTATCTTTCCCAAGAATAGTTATAATATTATTATCTACTGCTAAAAAATAAGCATCTGTTTTACTGAAAAGATTTTCTGTTGACAAAGTATATTTATCTGCATACACATCAACAACTTCACCAGATCCCTCAATACCTACTAAAATATTAGTCTTTCCCTCTATAATGTCCTTAGATACTGAAACTTCATACCCAATACTGTTAGCTTTTAATATCTCATTTTCAAGTCTAATTTTAGTATAGTCGTCTATACCAGAATCATAAATAATGTTTACACTACTTCCAAAATTAAAATTCCCATCTTGGTATTCTATCTTTTGGGGTGCTGGATAAATTTCATAATCAGTATTTTCTAATGTAGTAACTTCAACTACATTAGAATCATTAGATAGAGTTTCAGCTGATATGCTAATTGAGCCTGACAAATTAGACAATAATATAGCTCCTGTAAGTATTGCTGACAAATATCTTTTCGATTTCCTTATCATAATATCCCTCCTTATATGTATACATTTTCATATATACATATATTTTAGTATATAAATTCATTTAATAGTTTAGTAAAATTGGTATAAATTGTAATAATATTGTTTTTTTCTCTAAGTACTATTTCGCAATTTTGGGAACCCCAAAATCGGAATAAGTGAAAGAGCTAAGAAATTAAAAAAGCCTATGACTTAGTTGTCATAAGCTTTTATCTCTTATTTTAATTCAGGCCAATATCCTTTATTTGCTTCTATCATTTCGTCTAAAATTTCTTTTGCTATTTCTGCTGAAGGTATTGTTTTGTTTAAAGCAAAAGCTTGAAGTGCTTTGTTATAAGAATTTTCTATTGCAGCTTCAACAGCTAATTTTTCTGATGCTACTTGTTGCTCTATTAAACCTTTATAAAATAGCGGTATTGGTTGTAGTCTTATTGGTTCTGGTCCTCTTGATGTAAGGTATGCTGGAATCTCTACCATTGCATCGCTTGGAAGATTTGGAATAGCCCCATTATTCTCAACAATTACAATATATCTATCTCTCTTATCATAAGCAATTGACATTGCTACATCTACTATAAAAGTTCCATGAACACCTACATTAAATCCTTCTTCAAATTTTCCTGTTTCTTCAAAATTCTTTATGGAATTAAATAAGTTCTTTTCTCTATTATCCATAACAATATTGGCTCTTGTATAGTCTTTATTTGTCTTTTTAACAACTGCTTTTGGTATTAAATAATATTGAAGATAAGTACTTGGAATGTAATCTGGGAACATACTTAGCATATGTTTGATATTAGTATGACTCTTTATCCAATCAGCATCACTATGTTGAATATCATTGCTTTGTGCTGGAGTAACTAGTCCATGTTCAAGCAAATATCCCTTTAGTTCATCTGTTCTGTCTTCTCCTTTAACATAAACCTTAGTAAACCATCCAAAATGATTTAATCCAAAGTAATCCACTTCTATTTCATTTTCTTCACAACCTAATATTTCGGCCATTCTAAGCATCATTCCAATTGGCATATCACAAATATTTAATATATTTACATTAGGTCTTAGTTTTCTTATAGCTTCAGCAACTATAGCTGCTGGATTAGAATAATTTATAATCCATGCTTTAGGTGAATATTTTAAAGTAAAATCACAAATTTCAATCATAGGATATATTGTTCTAAGTCCATAAGCCATTCCACCAGGTCCACAAGTTTCTTGTCCAACAACATCGTGTTTTAGTGGAATTTTTTCATCTAACTCCCTCATCTTATATTTTCCAACTCTTAATTGAGCAAATACAAAATCTACGTCTTTGAAAGCTTCTTCTGGATCTGTTGTTTCTAGTATTTTAACATTGCTATTGAATTCCTTAGCAACTTCCTTACAAACTAATGCTACTTTTCTTTGTCTTTCATTATCAATATCATAAAGTCTAATTTCTGTTACATTAAATTCATCTTTTTTAAGCATAAGTGCTTTAACTATTCCTGGAGTATAAGTACTTCCTCCACCTGCTAATACAATTTTAAAGTTCTTCATTATTATCATCCTTTCTGCATATAGTTCTTAAGTTCTTTTCCTAATACTTCGTTTAGTTCTACATCTTTTTCTATTGAATATTTGCAAGCATATCCTGCCACTTCTCCCAAACTTCTACATTGATGTTGTATTCTTAAAGATGCTTGTGCTCTAAAGTCACTTGAAATACATCTTCCTGCAACTATTAAATTGCTTATCTCATTTGTTACCATGCACTCATAAGGTATTTCATAATATTCCTTATATTTATAGGTGTATTCTTCATCTACATCATGCTTGTCCTTGTGAATATCAATCCACCAATCTCCTTTTACAATAGCATCATTAGATTTTTTTCTATTTATATAATCCTTAAAGGATAATTCTTTTCTACCCTTTATTCTATAAGATTCCCTTACTCCTAACTGGATTGCAACTTTACTTATATAAGAATTTTCAAATCCTTTAACATAATTTTTCATAAATTTATAGTATCTATCTATCATTTCTCTTCCAACTACATAAGCATTAGATCTCACAAATATATCTGTAGAATTATTGTTTGTTGGAATTCTTGGACAATTAAATGCTATATGACCTGGCTTTGATGGTATTGTAAATCCCTGAAGCCATATATATTCATCTTTGGTTATTACACCATCTTCTAAAGCCTTTTTTAAAACTGGCTCTAACACTTGTTTACGTCCTTGATGAGTAACCATGAAAGTATAATATGGAAGCTTTGATCTACAATAATCATCTCCTAGAGATATCATATAATTATAAAACTTTTCTAAATTTATTCCTCCTAACTCAAATCTAAGAGAAACAGGCTGATTTTTATTATTTTCATCACCAGTATAAACTTCTACTCCTGCAAGTCTTGATAAAAGTGCATCACCACTTGCATCTACAAAACATTTACTTTCAATGGCAATTAGTCCTTCTGAAGTCATTATAATTACATACTTAATCTTTTTGTCTTCAATTAAAACATCACATAATGTTCCATCATAAAGAATTTCCCCACCATACTTTAATAATGTTTTTTCTAAAACCACAGCTAATTTATCTGGATCAAACCATGTTAAAGAAATTGGCTCTTCTGGCCTGTCTTCTTTACTATAATTTTCTAATTCCTTGTACTCTGGAGAATATAATTTGTCTCCATGTTTTTGTAATTCTAAATTTATTTCCTTTTCAATTTCCATTTCATCTACATAAGAGGGCATCATTGGAGTAACAAGTCCTGCAGTTGCAGTTCCTCCTAATATACTGTATTTTTCAATGACAATAGTTTTTAGTTTTTGCTTTGCTGAAGCTATTCCTGCAATAGATCCTGATGTTCCTCCCCCTATAACACAACAGTCATAATCCTCAAGTAACTGAATTTTTCTTTTGTTATATATTATTTCCTTCACTACTATTCACCTTCTACTACCTGATCAAAAGCATCTCTATATTCTGAAACTTTAATACCAAATACAATGTGATATTCTTCTGCTGATGGGTTAGCTACTCCTAAAGAATCTGTAATATGTTTTATTCCAATTTTATCAACCTTATCTGGATCTTTTACAAATATTCTAAGTCTTGATATACAGTTAGTATAATCTTTAATATTTTCTTTCCCACCAACTTTTTCTAATATTTCTTTGGCTACGTCTTCTTTATTAGCTTTTTGTCTTAATAACTTTGAAGCTTCTATTTCTGCTCTTTTTGCTTCATCTGTATCTTCTAAACTTTCTCTACCTGGTGTCATTACATTAAACTTTTCTATATACCACTTAAAGATTATCATGTAAGCAAAGAACATTCCTATACCTACTAATACTATTGGTATCCATGTAGATTTATGTCCTTGTAGTACTCCATTAAATATAAGTTCTATAATGTTATTTCCACCTAAATAAGAAGCATTAACTATATCTAATATTGCAAAAGACAAACCTGATAAAGCTGAGTGTATTAAAAATAGTGGAGGAGCTAAGAACATAAACATGAATTCGAAAGGTTCTGTTACCCCTGCAAAGATTGATGCAGTTGCTGCTGCTATTGCTACAACCTTAGCTCTATTTTTATCTTTAGCTGCTAGATACATTCCAACTAATGCCCCAACTATACCAAATACCTTTATTGGTGTAGCGCCTTGTCCTAACCATACTCTAGTTATTTGTGAAATATTATCTGTAAAATCTGGATTTCCTAAAGCTGCTGTTGTTATTGCCTTTGTACCAACATAAACTTGGCCTCCAATTTCTAATGTTCCTCCAACTGGAGTAAAGTGTGCTAAAGAATACCAAATATGATGTAAACCTGTTGGGATAAGTAATCTCTCTATAAATCCAAATAAGAAAGATCCTACTACACCAGCTCCTGTTACAATTTCTGCTGCACTATAAATTCCTCCACCTATATATGGCCATATGAAAGGTATTATTACACCCAAAACAAGTCCAGCTAATCCTGATAAAATTGGTGGAAGATGTTTTCCTTGGTAAAAGCTAAATATAAGAGGTAAAGATTTTTTACTAAATCTATTTGTAATAGCTGCTGATAATGTACCTATAATAACGCCACCTAGAACACCTGTATCTACTGTTTGTATTCCTAAGATAAAATTCTGCATTGCTTTTCTCATATCTAGTGTTTGAGAAATACTTACTAAATTCTTATCATTTACTGAAACATTTGGTGCTAATGCCATTCCAAAAAGATTAAGAATTAACCCTGAAAAAACTAGCATAAATAAATAACCTATTATAGATGAAAATGCTGCTGTTTCCTTTTTGCCCTTATCAGCCATTCCCATAGCTATAGATACGCAAAATACTAATGGCATAAAATTAATTACTACCAATCCTGATTGATTTAGTACATTTGCTATAAATTGAACTACTTGATTTTGTAATATGGCTGATTTTGAAACAAAGTTTGGATTTTTAAGTACAGCTCCTAAAGATAGTAATAATCCAAAAAAGGACATCACTGCTACACCTGGAATAAAAGACTTACCTAAATTAGAAAAATAATTTTGAACTTTGCTTTTCATAAGTTTTTCCCCCTAATTTTCTAATAATAATTTTGATGACAATAATAATTTCTTGTGCTATAAATATATATTTATTAACTAAGATTATAATATCACCTAAAATAATCAACACTGCAAATCTTAGAAAATGTTTACACAGACAAATTTTATCTGTAACATGTTACAAAAAATTAAACAAGCAATAAATTACTTGACATTAATCTATTGCTTGTTCCTTAATATTTTCAATATATAATTCTACTAATATATCTATAAGAATAATTACATTTGAATTGTATGATGATATCTTATCATTCTTATCTCTGCTTTTATTATTCCCATAAATCTCTATTGTTATATCAGCTTCATCCAAAATCTTTGATTTTTTTTGACTAGTAATTAAAATCACCTTAACATTATTTTTTCTTGCAATATTAAGCTTATTACTTATATTTTGCATATTCCCTGATTTCGAAAAAACTATTATTGATGAACTTTCCTTTAATTGATTTACATAAATTTCACTTGGAGCATTAAGATTAATAAAGTTTACCCTTTTGCCAGCCATCTGGAATCTTTGAGAAAAATACATAGCCATAACTTCTGATAAACCACTTCCACAAACAGAAATTCCCTTGTTTTCATAAATCAATTTTAAAAATTCCTTTAATTCATTTTCGTTAATATAATCAATTGTCTTTTTATAATTATCTTCAAAAGAATTAATAATTAAATATAATTTATTTTTTAATGATAGATTATCGTTATAAGTTTTTTCTATAAATTTTTCATATTCTGATTTAAGAAAAAATTTCAGCTCACTATATCCACTCAATCCAAATTTATAGCAAAGTCTAGAAATACTAGCAGTTGAAATAAAATTATTTTTTGCAGCCTCTCTTATGCTGTATTTCTGTATTATATCAATATTATCTATTAAGTCATTTAAAATATTATATTCTGAATCATTGATATCTTCGTCCAATTCCATTAATATTTTCTTTAAAAAAAGTTTTTTATTAGACATCATTAATTTACTTGCTCCCATTTCCAATTTTTTGGACCCCAGGGGTACTCTCTCTTATTATATACTTAATTTTATTTAAGTGAAAGCTCTACAAATTCCTTATATCTTTCCTTGCAAGAAAAATAATCTAGAACTATATTGGGATTTACTATATTATTTTTATTTAATTTAATATTACTGTTCTGGCCCTTCTTTGTAATATTTTTATCCTTAACTTCATTGCTTTTATATTTGATTACATCATCCTTATATTTTTTATCACCATATCTACCTTTATTTTTATCATCAGTATTTCTATCTTTATTTTCATTATTTCTATTATCATAAGTTTCTACAAATCTAGAATAACTGGACCACTTGTAGTCTTTTGGATTACTTACTATTTTAGCTTTTACTGGATTTAAATGAATATATCTGCTTACATCTAACAAATGCTCACGATTATTTATTATTTCGGCAAAATATCTTCCTTGAAATAAATGTCCTACATAATCATACTTCTTATTAAAATATTTAGTATATTTTGAGTTCAATCTTCTCATTATACTTGTTAATGGCTCTTTCTCTGTTTTAATCATAAGATGCACATGATTACTCATCAAACAATAAGCAATTAATTCATAATTTAAATGACTGTAATACCTTAAATTCTCATCAATATGTTCTAAATATGCTTCAAAATCATCTTCATCCTTGAAGATAGCTTCTTTGTGATTTCCTCTTGTTGTAATATGATATATGGCCCCCTCCTGCCATATTATTTTAGGTGTTGGCATAATAATAATCTCCTTAAAACTCTTTTATTTTATCTGAAAGTATAACCAACTACTGTATATCTTACTCATATGAATTGGAAAATAATTGGACCCCAGGGGTGTAAAAACTGGAAATAAAAATGAGCCTTTTGGGCTCATTTTTTTATACTATTCCATCTATTAATTTCATTATTTGTGTTATCATTTCAATATGTTTTTTACTATCAACACTTGCTATAGTTATAAAAATCTTAATATCCTTATGCTCTCCTATTGTAATTGGAGTTTTGAAAGTACTTATTGTTATTCCGAAACTTTTAACATAATCTCCTGGTTTGGCATGTGGTATTGCTATTCCATCATCTACTACAATATAAGCCCCAAATTTATTTACATTATCAATCATTGCTTTTACATATTCTTCAGTAATATCACCACTTTTAAGTAGTGGCATTGCACTAAGACTTATTGCTTCCTGCCAATTACTAGCTTCTAAATCAAGTTGTATATTTTCTGGCTTAATATATTCATAAATATCATTTTCTTCTTTTTTATTAATATTAAGATACCCTTCTAAATCATTAATTAAAGTTTCCTTATTCAATATTTCACAGTTTTTCTCAATGATTTCTATCAGATTATTAATATCTACAATAGCATTGACATTACTAGTAAGATCAGCGTTCCTCCTAGAAATACTATTATGTATAGAGGAAATTGATGACGTATAACTTTCTGATTCTATAGTTAAATTATCTTCTGTATATCTTTTATTTAATTTGTTTTGTGATTTTGTATTTTTTATTTCTTTTTCTCTATGATCCTCTTCTAAATTTAAAGATTGCCTTTGTGGAAATATCCCTTTTAGTCTTTTTAAATCTTCTTCTTTTAATATAGGGGAAACTTTTATAGTTGGAATATTATATTCTTCTTCTATATCAACTGATGAAATAATGTAATCTACATATAGCTTGTCATTTAATTTACTTTTAGTATTTTTTATATATCTACTTATATTATGAACAGAGGTTACTCCAACAACATTTACTATAAAGGAATTTTTTATTTTAGCTTCAAGCATTCTTCCTGTTGCAAAGCCTGCTGAACAAACTATTAATATATCTTTTACTTTATCCTTTTCTTCCTCTTTGCTTTTTTCTATAAATGCTTCTATATACATGACTAAATATCCTATTTCATCATCACTTAATTCACAACTAAATTTCTCTCCAATAAATTCAGCTGACTTTTTAACTAATGCAAACTCATTTTTATAATTATTTATTATAGTTTCTAATATAGGATTTTCACTAACAATTTTGTATTTAAGCCTAAATATTAAACTTTTAAGATGATTTATTAAGCCCTCAAACAATTTATTATCCATTTTAAAGTCCTTATTTAAAGTACTTTTTGCATTTTCAATTAATTTATCTGCAATATAACAAGCATCAAAATAATCTATTGAATCAAAAATATCGTTGTCATTTTTACTACCAGATAAAATTCTGCTTGCTATAATATTTATTTCATCATCCATTATATCAATGAAATACTTATCTTTTAATTTATTTGAAAGTTTTACAGCTGCATTATATTCTTTTTTATATACTTCCTTTAGATTATTACTACTTAGTTTATTTCCATTTAAAGATACTTTATTAAATTCAACATTAATATTTAATTTATTTTTAGGATATTTCTCTTCATATTTCTTTTCTAAAGAATCCTTAATTAATTTTTTTATTAAAAATTCTTTTTGTGATTCTCGCCCCTGTGAAAATACTTCTTTCACTAATTGTGATGATTTAGTTTCAGCTGGTTTTAAAGGAATTCTTTCTAAAGATTTGAGGAAATCATAATTCTTATCCAATTGTATACTTTCCTCATGATTCTTGTCCCTTTGTTCATCTTCAATATAATTTTTATACATATCTTCCTTATAATCTTTATTACCATTTTTTGAAGCCCTATTTACTATTACAAGAACATCTATAACTAAATTCATAAAATCTTCTTCCGAAAATATTCCGAACTCTTTTTCAACATCTTTTATTAATTCTTTTATATAAGCCATATTTTCTTTATTTATACTAAATTTTTTTATATTACTTATTATTTTTTTATTTTCATTATTATATATTTTTTCTAAAGTTTCTATAATATTATATTTATTATTTTCTATAAGTAAATTCGTCATTGCTTTTCTAATATTAATTTCTTCTGCTTGAATTTTAAAACCCTTGTTAGAAACCTTTATAATACTTATATCAAATTTACTTAGCCAAAGCTTTACCTTTCTTATATCATTTACTAATGTTGTCTTACTTATAAGCAATTTTTCTTGTAAGACATTATAATTACACTCTTTAGTTGAGCTTAATAATTCATATAATAAAATTCCTACCCTTTCCTCTGTGGAAAAAATATAATTTCCCGTATTCATATTACTTATAAGCTTATTTATAGTTGATTTTTCCTTTTCATTTAAAATGAATCTTAATGGAGAGTTAGGCTTTTTATCTATTTCTTTAACCTTATTTTCTTTTAAGAAACTATTTATTTCATCAATATCATATCTAATCATTCTCTTTGAAATATTAAATCTTTTTGCTAAATCTTCAACATTTTGTTCCCCATTAGAATTTATAAATAAATTTAAGATTTCAACACATCTTGTGTTCAAAAAAACGCCCCCCTATTAAAGTGCTGTCGCACCATGAAAAATGAAGCTGTCTAAGGCAGCTACACAAAATTTAATTAACCTCTGGGGTCAATTATTTGAACCCCAGAGGAGAATAAATCATATTATATTACATTGCTTCTCCATCATCATAGGCATTATTTATAACCTTTGATTTGGTTTTCATAAGACTTGGAACTATTACTGCTATCACTAATAATGCTAATAAAGCAATTACTCCAGTGCTACCTAAGAATTCATATAATTTTCCTATTGCTATACCTATTATACCAAAATCAAAGTCACCAAAGGTAGTATTTTGGAAACCTAAATCTCCAAGTACAGGAAGTAATAATGCTGGGATAAATGTTATTAATAATCCATTTACAAAAGCACCTACTGCAGCTCCCCTCTTTCCACCTGTTGCATTACCATAAATACCTGCTGTTGCTCCACAGAAGAAATGCGGTACAAGTCCTGGTATAATTAGAACTCCACCTGCTACCCCTAAAAGTAACATACCAATTACTCCTCCAATAAAGCTAGATACAAATCCTATAACTACTGCTGTTGGAGCATATGTGAAGAACACTGCACAATCAACTGCTGGAATTGCATCTGGTATAACTTTTGTTGCTATACCTTGGAATGCTGGTAATAAATCTCCTAAAATCATTCTAACACCTGCATAAACTACAGTAACTCCTACTGCAAATTTCATTGCTGACATTAGTGCAAATAATATCATGTTTTGTCCACCAGATAAAGTTGCAACGAACTCTGATCCTGATGCTATAGCTGCAATTAAATAAAATACCATCATAGTTAGTGCTGTTGATATAGTTGTATCTCTTAAGAAGCTCCATTTTTCTGGAATCTCCATCTTTTCTGTACTATTATCTGGATTACCAACTTTTCCACCTATCCAAGCTGAAGCATAATATGCTAAACTTCCAAAGTGACCCATTGCAACTTCGTCACCATCAGTAACCTTTAATGTATATTTTTGACCTATTGCTGGTAATATTGCACTTATTAATCCTAAGAACGCTCCACCAATAAGTATTAATGTCCATCCTTCAAATCCTGCTGTTTGTAATACTGCTGATAATAGGCATGCCATGAAAAAGCTATGATGTCCTGTTAAGAATATATACTTAAATTTAGTAAATCTAGCTACTAAAAGATTGGCAATAAGTCCTACAACAAGTATAGACATTGTTTCAACGCCTAAAACCTTTTGAGCTACTGAAACTATTGCTTCATTGTTTGGTATAACTCCACTTATATTAAATCCTTTTTGAATCATTTCTCCTAATGGATTTAAGTTAGAAACTATAAAATCTGCTCCTGCTCCAAGCATTAAATATCCTAAAATAGGCTTTAATGTTCCTGACATAACTTTATGTGCTGGTTTTCTCAAAGCTACTAATCCTACAAAAGCCATTAATCCCATTAATAATGCTGGTTCTTTTAAGAAATCTCTAAAAAACGCTAAAATACCTTCCATAATACCATTTCCCCTTTATAATAATAATAATTTAAAATGAAACCTTAATTTAATCTTACTAAATAAAATTTCTCGTATTAACCATTTGAATCTTAATTGTGTACTACTTTAATTGTGCATATTTGTCTTTTATCTTCTCTAGTATATCTTCTTTTATCTTCTTCTTGTTTATATAACTTCTTACTATAAGAGTTTTATCCTTATTGAAGTTTGGTGCCAGTTCTTTTACTGTAACGAATAAATCACAATTTTTCCCTACAGCTGCACTTACATCACAAGATTCTACTTCTGCTTTTATCCCCTCCTCATCACATAATTCTTGTATCTTCATAGCAAGCATTAAACTACTGCCTATACCATTACCACAAACTGTTATTATTTTCATGAAACAACCTTCCCTTCTATTTATTATTTTTGTAACTATCTAAAATTAAATTTAATAATTCTTTTTTATTGTTACATGAATCAACCTTTTCTATAAGCTCTTCATCATTAAGAATGTAAGTTAAATCCTGAAGCATATCTATATGAGCTTTATTTTCCTTTGAACATATAGCAATTATTACTTTTACAGGATCAAACTCTTCACTTCCAAATTCTACAGGTGACTCTAATGATATAACTGCAACACCAATTTCATTAACACCACAACTTGGTCTACCATGAGGCATTGCTATTCCTGGAGCCATAACTATATAAGGTCCCATGTCCTTTACAGTTTCTATCATAGCTTGTATATATCTTTCTTCAATTTTTTTATTTTTTAATAATATCTTTCCTGCTGACATTACAGCTTCTTCCCAATTACTTGCTTTGACCTTTACATCTACTAATTCTTCAGTTAATAATTGTTCTATCATAGTCTTAACCTCTCCAAATATATTTACTGATTTAAACACACATAATATTTAAGAATTTAGAATTGAAAATCCTAAGCTTTTTGCATCCTTAAAGAAATCTCTAACTGTTTCTATTGAATATTGTGTTAAATCCTTTCCAAACAAGTTCATTTTGTTTAATATGCTATTTTGTACAGTTATTATGTGACAACCTATTTTATCCGCTTGAACTATATTATAAAGTTCTCTGCAACTTGCCCATAGTATTTCTACATTTGGATATTCTCGAGCTATCTCTACTGCTTCTTCTACTATTTCTATTGGATCTACTCCTGCATCTGCTATTCTTCCTGCAAAAATTGATATAATTGCTGGAGTTTCTTTATTTAAAGATTCTAAAACATCTTTTACTTGATTGATAGTGAAAATTGCTGTTATATTAAGTTTTACATTGCTATCTGCTAACTCTTTAATGACTTCTCTGTTTAATTCGCCTTTTGTATTAACCACAGGAATCTTTACATAAACGTTTTCACCCCAGGTATAAATTTCTCTAGCTTCTTCTAACATTGTTTCTTTATCATCACCAAAAACCTCAAAAGAAATTGGCATATCCTTAATGTTTTCTAAAACCTCTTTTCCAAACGCCTTATAACTCTTTATTCCTGCAATCTTCATTAATGAAGGGTTTGTAGTAAAACCACTAACTATTCCCTTTTCATACTCCTTAAGCATTGAACCTAAATCTGCCCCATCTGCATAAATTTTTACTTTTAAATCTTGTACCATTTCTCTCTCCCCTTTATGTTATTTTTTATTATTAGCTTATAACTCTTCTTACATTAACACTTTACCTGACTCATAACCTTACTTATCCTTTTTTCTTGATTTTCTTACTCATTTTCTTTATTGGTCTTACTTCTCTTCTGTTCTTAATATAATAATATAATAAGAATCTCTTTTAAAGAATATCTGATTATTTCCCTTTGAAAAGGAAATAATTAAACCTCAAAAACAATTGAAAAAAGATAACCAATTTTATTCCAATGATAAAAAGTATAGAAAAAAATAAATATATACTATAAAATAAGAAAATACTATTTTATAGAAATTTAACTATAAACAATTTTATACTTACTATTAAAATATCATATAAATTTTTGACTTTAAAACTTAACTAGGAGATCATATGATAAAAAATATAATGAACAATTTTAAAAAAATTAATTTTCTAAACTCTTATAATTGGATCTTAATTATACTTTCAGCATTGATTATCTTTTTAACCTTAACTATATTAAATTATATTGATAGTGCCACAAAAGATAGTATATATGCTTCTAAATCAGAGGAAGTTGAAATTGGTAATAAGCCAAAAATAAACTGGAATTCAGACCTTAATACAATTGATATGCTTTTGCCGAATAAAAACTCAAAACCAAGACATGAGCTGCCTACTCATATTGTTTTACACTTTATAAGTAATGCTTATAATGATCAAAAAAATCCATATGAAATTAATGATATATATTCAATTTTGAAAGAATATAAATTATCTGCACATTATGCTATTGGAAGAGATGGTGAGATATATCTTTTCACACCTGAAGATAGAATTGCTTATCATGCAGGATCAGGAAAACTTTCTAATTATCCTAAATATGAAAACAAGCTAAATAATTATTCAATAGGAATAGAGATACTTGCTATGGGCACAAAAGAAGAAATGATCCCTATTATTACAGCTGAAAGATTTAACTTAATAGATCCTTCATTATTAGGATATACAGATGCTCAATATGAATCATTAAATTTATTAATAGATGATATTCTTAATAGACATGTTTTTATACAAAAAGATAGGGAACATATAATAGGTCATGATGAATACAATCCTGAAAAAACTGATCCTGGATCACTATTTGATTGGTCTAAAATAATAAGCACCCCTGAGGTCCAAAAAATTGGAAACTAAAATTTCCATTTTTCTGGACCCCAGGGGTGATGTGTTAAGATCAATAAGTATTTTTTATAATTTATGCATTAAATCTTTATTTATTTTATAAAGTTCATCAAAAATCTTTTGATACTTTTTATACTTTTTATGATTTTCCATATTAGGAGTATAACAAGTTCCTTGTTTTATTATTTGGGATATTTCATCAAAATTATTATAGTACTTTATTCCCATTGCTGCCATCAGTGCATCTCCAAAACTAGCTCCTATAGTAATATCTGATGTACATATTGCTCTTCCTGTAATATCCGCTATTATCTGCATCCATATTGAATTCTTAGTTCCTCCACCTACAGCCATAATTTTATTTATTTTAATATTATTCTCTTCAAAGATATTAAAATGCTGATTAATAGAATATCCTACACCTTCTAATGCTGATTTATATAAATGTTTTTTATTATGAGAAAGTGTTAATCCAAATATCATTCCTTTTGCTAAAGGATCATTTATAGGTGTTCTTTCTCCTGCAAAGTATGGCAACGTAATTAATCCTTCACTACCAACTTCTATATCTTCAATACCGTCCATCATATTAGTGTATGCATTTATACCGCTTTTACCTTGTAATTCAACACATTCTCTAAAAATATTATCTCTATACCATTTTGTTAATGTACCTGCAGTATTTGTTCCTGCTGAAACATCATATGTCTCAGGAATTATAAATTCCTCTCTCCATATTCTATCATCATCTATTAATTTATCAGTACATAAAATCATATAGACAGATGATCCAATTTGCAACATCATATCTCCAGGTTGTAAAACTCCAGTGCTTATAGCTTCAGCTCCCGAATCATCTGTACCTACTATAACCGGGGTTCCTTCTTTTAATCCTGTCTCACAAGAAGCTCGCTTTGTTACATATCCTGCTATATCTATTGTATTCATAACATGTGCAAGTTGATCTGGTCTGCATATAGGTTTACAAGTCAATTCATTTGCACTTCCATCCTTATTATATAATGGATTAAAACTTGCTAAACCTAAAAATCTATCTACTGTGTAATTTCCTGTTAATTTTGCAGTTATATAACTAGAACCTGTTAAGAATTTATATGTTTTTTTATATACTTCTGGCTCATTATTTTTAATCCAAAGAATTTTAGGCATTATATCTGAAGAACAAAGAGGTCTACCATACCATTTTTTTATTTGTTCTTCTCCATAGTATTCTGTAAGCCACTTCATTTCTTCTACTGCTCTTGCATCTATACCATATAGTATAGCTTTTCGCAATGGTTTACATTCCTTATCCACAGGTAGGCAATCAGCTCCTAAAGCACTTGCTCCAATAGCTAAAATATCCTCTGGATCAATCCCACTCTTTGTAACTAATTTATTGCTTATTTCACAAAAATCCTTCCACCATACTTCTTCCGCATCATGTTCAAAGTAATTTGGCCTTGGATTTTCTATTCCATGTGCTACTGCATAAGTGGTAATTATATTTCCTAAAGTATCAATTATAACACCCTTACTTTCAAAAGTTCCAGTATCTATACCCATAAAAAATTTCTTATTCATTATAACCACCCTCACAAACTTTAATATAAAAACTCAGTATAAGCAAATTTTGAATAGTTGTTTTATAACTAAATTATGTCTATACTGAGTTTTTATTATATCTATTATTTTATTTTTAGATTCTATTTTCAAACCTTATCTTTATATCTTGTTTTTAAATTTTATCTCTGTATTTTTTTACTACTTCCATAAACTTTTGTACTCTATTCTTATCTATATACTTATAAAAATCTCCATTTTCTTTAAATGTTGTTCCAACTATTGCTGCATCTGAATAGTTTAATTTTTCTTCTATTGTATCTACTCTACAACCTGTATTGCATAAAACTACTACTTCCGGAGCTCCTGATTTTACACTATTAATTAGTTCATTATCAACATCTAATCCTGCTCCAGCTGCTGATATACATAAACCAGATGGATGAGCTTTAAATATTACAGATTTTGCTATATCTACTAAAGGCCGTGTATCTAGGTTTCTATCAGATTCTGGATTTATAAAATAAAGCATTTTTAAATTGTCTAATTGAAGCTCTGCTTTTCTTCTTAATAGCTTAGAAAAGTCATTATTATATAATCCTCCATCTCCTACATAAACTCCACAAAAAGTTCCTCTTACAAAGTCAGCTTCTACTGCTGCTGCTAACTCTATAGTTGCACGTCCATCTGAAATACAATCAACTCCAAATGGAACTCTAATATCACTCATTAACTCTCCTATCACACGGGCCATTGTTGCAGGTGTAACAAAACTCATATTTCTTTCATATGGTAAGCTAAACTCATTACTAATCAATATTCCATCTACTCCACCATCTTGTAAAGCTTTTAAATCTTTTCTTGCTTGATTTACAATAGACTTCACAGTATCTCCCTTTTTAAACATAGGATCTCCTGGTAAAGGTTTAAGATGTAGCATCGCTATAATTGGCTTTTTTACACCAAACATTTCCTCAGTCCATAACATAAAATTCCCCCCTCCATAAAATATTTTTAAATTTATTAAAAAATAGTACTCTTATTTATATCCATATTACAAAAAAACTGAAACACTTTTTGTATTGCAACATCCCAAAATGGCCATTCATGATCTCCGCTCCACTCCATATATGTGTGACCATACCCTGAATATTCAGCAACGCTTTTAAATTTTAAATTATCTTGGTATAAAAAATCATCTAATCCACAAATTTGAATCAGTTTAGGTTTATTATCTTTTTTAGCTACTTCTTTAATTAACTTTATTAGATTACATTTATCATCTACTTTTTTATTTTCTCCAAATATACTAATTATTTCTTTTACTGCAATTAGATTTTCTTTTCCTTCTAAAACACTATCAATTAACCTTTGAATATCTAATACTCCTGATAATGTTCCTACACCTTCAAATTTATCTGGGTAATTTAAGGCTACCTTTACAGCTCCGTATCCCCCCATGGATTCTCCACAAATAAAAGTATTATTTTTATCTTGTGGTATATTAAACCACTTATTGCATATTTCTGATAGCTCCTCTGCAATATAGTCAAAGTATTTTACTCCATAAGCAGTATTTGTATAAAAACTTCTTTGTACTTCAGGCATGATTACAATGAAATTATATTTTTTTGCATAATATTCTATTTTAGAAAATCTTAGCCACTCTCCTGAATTTGCCGATAATCCATGTAAAAGATATAAAACCTTTGGCTCTCCATAAATTATAGGTGTTACATCATTTGATATATCAGGAAAGATAATATTAATATGTGTTGTCATATCAAGATTCTTCGAATAAAACTCTCCACTAAACACTCCCATATTTTACCTCTCACTACCTTACTACATTTTTTATTTGTATTAGTTTGCATTAAAGTGAACATTAAATGAGCATTTATCTCCACGTGTATAACTTCTTGATACTTCCATAACTTTATTATTATCATCATAACTTATACATTCAAATAACATCACTGCTCTATTCTGTTCAATATTTAATAATTTTGCTTCTTTTGCACCAAGCCTTACTAAATCAATAGTTTGCCTAGCTTTCACCATATTTATATTATAAAAATTATATACTTCAAATAGGGAAAATACACCCAAATCAACATCCACTAACTCTGGGATAATATCTTTTGGTATATAAATTTCTTCTATTGCTATTGGTTCCCCTCCTGCTAAGCACAACCTTTTTATATAGTGAATTTCATCATCAGGATTTATATCAAAAATCAGTGCATATTTTTCACCGGCTTTTCTTACTAATTTATTTAGAACTTTTATCGATGGCTTTAATTTTTTTTCAACCATGACTTGAGTAAATCCGTTTAAAACTTCTAAATCACGTTCTACTCTTTTACCAACAACAAAAACTCCTTTTCCAGCAACTCTAATTAATGTACCTTCTTTTACTAATACATCTATTGCATTCCTGACTGTCATCCTATTAATTTTATATTTTTCTGATAGTTCATTTTCAGAAGGAATTGCCGTTCCAGGAAGATACTCCCCATCTTCAATTTTATTTCTAATAACTTCTCTAAGTTGCAAATATATTGGTGATTGATAATCAATTTTTCCTTCTTGCACTTTTTTACCTCCATATAATAATCTTTTATTATTTTACCATCTCATAAACGTTTTCTTTACTTCAATATACCATAGATACCTTACTCATTTTACCATGCACCTTTATATTGTAGTGTAACTGATGAATTTTCTGCTCCTAATCTCATACATTCATCTATTTTTTTTCCCATAATAATTCCTCTTAAAAACCCAGCTATATATGAATCCCCAGCTCCCATGGTATCTACCACATTACAATTTACAATACCATATCTATGAAAATCTTTTCCATCATAACAAATACTTCCTTTTTCACCTAAGGTTATTACAACCATCTTAGGGCCTTTACTATGCATTTCTTTCATAAAGGACCTCAAACTTTCTGATTCTTCTTCATCGTATGCAAAAAATGCATAATCTACATTTGAAATTGCTATATTAACTACTGGATCATCAAATTTTGTTGCAAAATCAAATGCTATTGGAACTTTATTAGCTTTAATTTTCCAGAGGTCACTTTCTATTTTTCCCCATAGCCCAGTTACTACTAAATCATGTGTAGATAAAAAATCAATATCGTCTTGAGTTAATTTAAAATGCGCTAACACTCCTTCATCATAATCACCAAAAACACGTTCTCCATTAACTAATTCTACTTTTGTTATTGCAGTGTTTCCATGAACTTTTTTTATATGAGAAGTATCTACTCCTTTGTTATTGAGTGAATCTATCATAACATCTCCATACTTATCGTTCCCTACCACACCTGTATAGGATGCTTGTTCTCCTAACCTAACTAAATATACTGCAACATTTACAGGATTTCCACCTGGAAATGCTTCACCTAAATTTTCATATACATCTATACAATTATCTCCAACTGTTGCTATTCTCATAATCTCATTCCACCTTTCCCCGTTTTAGAATGCTTACAAATCGCATTTTATCAGCTCTACATATAGATTTAAAATATTCCATTGGAACTTCTTTTTCATTATATACAGTTCCAGATACGTAAAATACTTCATCTCCTTCGTTAATATGCAGTAGTTCTGCTTCATAACTTGTTGCATATGCAATGCTAATATTTTGTTCCCCTTTTAAAATTTTATATCCATATTGCTTTTCTATAACTTCATATAAAGATTCTAACTCAAAATTATGTTTTTCAATTTCAGTAAACAAATTATAATTTAAAAAGCTAGTTTCTAACATTACTGGTTCATCTTCAATAAATCTTATACGTTCAAAAAGTGCTATCTTATGCCCTAGTGGTAAATGTAGCTTTTGTGTAGTTTGTTTATTACTTTCTATTATTTTTGCTGAAATAATCTTATTTTTTAATGATTTTCCAAGATTGCTTATAAATTTTGTAGGTGATTCAAGATCTTGCAAATTTCTCTCTATTTTTTCATTCGCTACATAAGTCCCTGAACCTCTTTTATTATATAGCTTTCCCTCCAGAATAAGTCTTTGTATAGCAGATCTTAATGTAATTCTATTAAATCCCCACATTTCAGACATTGTTCTTTCTGAAGGTAACTTTGTATGAGCTGGTAATTTATTTTTAAGTATATAATATTCTATTTCTTCAACAGCTTCTCCACGAGAGCGATTTTTATTGTTATTCAAAGAAATTCCCCCTATATTTTAAAGTCAATTTTATTATAATTTTAAAGCTGATTTTAAATATAAGTATATCATATTACATAAATAACAATAAACACCTATATATCCATAATTTAAATGGGGCTGTCGCAAAGACAGCCTAATTAAAAATTGATAATTAAAAATGAACAATTATTGATGTTGTTAACTTACTTGCTTTTGTTGATTCTTTTTATTCCAGAAATGATATACTGGTAATCCTGTACCTACTATAATTACTGCACAAACTATACCTTGTATTGGTGCCCATAGAAAAGTAGAAACAATTAATGTAAATGTCATAAACATTGCTACTGACGCCATTAATCTCCAACAAGGCATCTTCCATAAAGGATTATAAGTAGCTTTTTTACGATGTACAAATACTGTTCCAAATGTTAAGAAATTTTTAACCAAAGCAACTAATGTAAAGTATCCTAATAAATCACTTATATTAGAAGCAAAAATCAATACAATTGCAACAGCACATTGAACTAATATTGAGAAATACGGTGTTTCCCATTTTGGATGAACTTTTGCAAATTGTTTAAAGAATAACCCATCCTTTGCCATAGCATATTCTATACGAGGTTGGAACATTATACAGCTAGATAAAGAACCTATAATTACTATAATTGCCATTATTGCTGTTAACTTACCTGCTGCATTTCCTATTAGTGGGATCATAGATGCAGCCTCTGCAACTGGTGCTTCTGAAGACATTAGGGTTTCAAATGGTAATAATCCTGTTATTACAAATGTTAATGCAGTATATAAAACAATAACTATTAAAACTGTTGCAATTAGTGCTCTAGGCATTGTTTTTTTAGGTTCTTTAATTTCTCCTGTCATATAACATACAGCACCCATTCCATCATAAGACCATGTAGTTGCCGAAATACCTGCAAGTAATGCCATAATTCCAGTTGGAGCTGCTTGAAGTGCTGGAGTTGCTATTAGATCCCCTTTCATATAAAACAATCCTATTCCTATTAATATTATGAAAGGAATTATTTTAAATGCAGTTATAAATGTTTGGAACTTTCCACCTCCTTCAACAGAGCGTAAATGAACCATCATGAATATTAAAACTAATGCTGTAGCAACTAATTTAACTACTATTCCTGAAAATCCAGTAAAGAATGCTAAATAGTTAGCTATTGCTAAAGCCATAATTGAAATTGATGGAGGATCAGTTGCCCAGAAGCTTATCCATCCACATAAGAATGCTAAAGGTTTTGAACCTGCTTCTTTAAAATATATATATTGTCCTCCATCTTCTGGATATGCTGTAGCAAGTTCTGCATAAACTAAATTTGCTGGAATATTAATTATACCCCCAATGAAAAATGCTAAAATAGTAAATATGGCACATCCTGCTGCTGATGAAACCTCTCCTACTGAAGAAAATATTCCTGATCCAACAGTGGTCCCAACTCCTAATGCAATTGCTGCACTTAACCCTAATTTTCTTTTTAATTGTACGTGTTCTTCGCCTTGAACTAAATTTGTTGACATAAACCTCACCCTTCTTTCTCTAATATTTTTTAATACATATTTACTTGATAAAACCCTAATTTAACAAGTAATATATCATTTGTTATTTCTTATCATTACAATATAAAATTATATTATATCGTTTACATAAAGAGGTGTATTTTGGTAGTTTTAGCTCTACTATTATCTATGTTTTTATCTGTTCTTTATCATTCACCTATAATTGACACCGAAATTGTTCTACTTGCTGGTCCGTCAAATTCACAAAAATATACTTCCTGTGCTCCTCCTCTTATCACTTCTCCATTAGCTATAGGAAAAATACAATTATTGCCTGTAATATGTGACTTTAAATGCCCTGTTGGATTTCCTGCTGTAGAGCCATAATCTCTAAGCATTCTTGCATGATTATAAGGAAAATCTTCTGGAACTAATCTTTTCAAAAAGTTATCCAAATCAGTTTCCAAACATTCCAGTGACTCATTAACCGTTATTCCTGTTGTAGTGTGTTTAGACATAGTTATAACTATTCCATTGCTTATACCACTTTTTTTCACTATATCAATAATCTGATCAGTTATTAGTATAAACTTATTATACTTATCAGTTAAAATCGTAAAAGTATCATAATAAACCATAAGTCCTCCTATTACTATAAGCCTTCTATAAATCTAATTGCATTTTCGCCCATAATAAGCTCTAGTGAATTCTTGCTTAAACCTAGTTCTTTTAAGGCTTCAACCATTCTTATTTGTTCGAATCTTGGGTTATTAGAACCAAACATTATTTGATGACGCAAACTCCTCTCAATCCATGTAATAGGAATATCTTTAGTAAATACTTGATTATAAAATTCCCTTGCAGAGTCAAAATATAATATTCCTGTATCTGCATATACATTTGGATATTTCAACATAAGCATACTTGTTTCTTTTACCCACGGCCATCCAAAATGAGCTAAACAAATTCTAAGCCTTGGATAATTAATTGCAACTTCTTCAAATTCAAGAGGATGTGTATATTTACTAATTGAATTTGGTTCCCAAGAAAAACCTGTGTGAAAAATTATAGGTTTGTTATATCGTATACATAACTCATAAATGGACTTTAATCTTTCATTCATAGGATATATTTTTAGTCTTCCTAGATGCAATTTTAGCCCCTTAAGGTTATATTCCTTAAATGCCTTTTCAAGTTCTTCCAAAGCATCTTCTCTAAATGGATCTATCGATGCAAAACCTATAAACTTTTCAGGTGCTAAATCAACAATTGACTTTATTTCATAATTAGATACAACCACATCTCCTTCACAAGAAGTATAATCTTCTGGTAATAATACAAGCTTGTCCAAGTTAGCGCACTTCATTTGGTTAAAAATATGCTGCAATGATGCTATTCCATTTTTATGAACATCTAATACGCTATGTCGATATTCTTCTTTATCTGCATCCTTATTTATCGCTTCATAAAAAGCTGGATGTACATGAATGTCAATATTCATTATTTATCTCCTTCTTTATTCACCTATATTATTAACTAATTTAAATTTGTAATCTATTCCTCTAACATTCCTCTAACATTATTTATTGCTCTTCTTGCATAAAATCTTGGTTCATTTATATATGCTGTTACAAGTTCTATTGTTGCTGTTCCCTTATAATCCATTTCTTTTAGCTCAAGAAGTAGCTCCTGCATAGGCAAAACCCCTTCTCCTGGCATGATATGTGTATCACTTGAAGCATCACTATCAACAATATGCATATGATACATCTTATCCCCTAATTTATCAAAATAAGACATTATACTTTCATGCTGTACAAAAGGAGGCACTATATCACACATACCAAGCAAATTATCAGATGGAATAATTCTAAATAATTCTGCTAAATCATTAGCACTTTTAACAACATTTGATTCATACGGTGTTAATGCTTCTAATACAACTTTGTGATTTATTTTATCAGCATATTCTATAATTTCCTTCATGCATTTTATTAATCTTTCCCATATTTCTTGTGTTGTAGCACTATATCCAGCATGTGCTGCAGATATTAATGTAAATTCTGCTCCCATTTCCTTTGCCATATCCATTGATAATTTTACATATTCAACAGATTCTTTTCTCATTTCTTCAGATCCAATCATCATGTTAAAGGGATAAGCATTCATTTCAGGAGTAAATCCCAAAACAGGAATATCATACTTTTTTATTAACCTTTTAATTTCCTCTACTCCTCCTTTTTCTAAATCAAATGGATATGCATGAGGTCTTGCTCCCCAAAGTTCAATGTAATCATAACCAAATCTTTTAGCATCTCTAAAAATATCTTCTAATTCATTTCTTTGGTATCCAGATGTGAACATACCAATTTTCACTTTATTTCCCCCTTATTCAAAATACTCTTATAATATTTCTCAAAGTCAAACATAAACTAACTTTTATATCAAACTCCAAAATATCTTTTATAAAATATCATTCTATTACCCATGGCTCAAAAACTGAAACTACTTTAGCCGAAATCTTTGCTCCTTCTTTTAAACATTCATCAACTGATTTTCCCAATAAAACCCCATAAAGAAATCCTGCTATAAAAGAATCGCCAGCTCCTACTGTATTTACAACCTTTGTTTGATAAATTCCACACCTATAGAACTCTTTTCCATCCCAAGCTAAGCTTCCATCTTCACCAAAAGTGGCAACTGCAATTTTCATTCCCGTTGTAACCATCTTTTTTAAAAAACTTCTTACAAAATCATTATCTTCTTTAAAAGAAAAAAAACCAAAATCAACATAATACGATGTATTATCTACCAGATCCGAATCATACTTTGTTGCATAATCAAAACTTACTAAAGCTCCTTTTTCTTTTATTTTATTTAGAACCTTATCAGCCTTACCCCAAAAAGCACTATGAACCAAATCATGAGAAGCTGCAAATTCAATATCCTCTTTATCAAAAGTAATATTCTCTAGGACTCCCTCAATATACTCACCATGAATACGTTCCAGCCCATCTAACTCCATATATGTTATAGCCGTTTGTCCATTCCCAATTTTTAAGTGCGATGTATCCAAACCTTCTCTATTTAATGTATCTAGCATAATCTTTCCATTTTCATCAGAGCCTGTAGTAGAGATTATAGAAGTATCTATACCAAGTTTTTTCAAATTAACACCTGTATCAACAACATTTCCAGTTGAATAGCTCCTATTTAAACTTTTGTAGTAATCAATACAATTATCACCAATTACAGCAACCTTCATTTCATCACCTCCATATACATGTTTTTTATTTTTTAAACCACTTTTAATATATCACTTATATTTTTCCCAGTCAATCCATAAATTCAATATTTTTACATGTTTTTTTGTTGTTTTAGGCATATTTCCCTTAATTCACCCTTTGTTGCGGCTCAAAAACTGGTATATCTTTTATTAGGTTGATTTAATGATAATCTCATATTTATTATATATATATTTATACAATTAAGTTTTATTTCCTTTTTTTTCATATAATTTTATTGATAATTACATTTTTCTATGTTAAAATCAACACTATATTTAAAGTTAAGATGCTAATTTTATATTTGGTATATTTTTTATTGTTTATGTATATGTATTATAATAGCTGTTTTAATGATTTAAGTAAACATTTACAAACATATTCCACTATTTTAGCTAATTAAAAGTTACCTATTTTGATTTATACCTAGTAATTCAATATTTAAATTTATATTTAGGAGGTTTATTATGACAAATGCATCTATTATTTTAAAATCAACCAATATCTTTACCAGTACATCAAAAAATTTATTCAATGGCTTTATAGCTATAAAAGACAATAAGATTATTGCTATAGAAGACTTGAACTTATTAAATAAATATATTGGTGAAAATACTGAAATTTTTGATTTCGATGATAATGTAATATGTCCTGGTTTCGTAGACGTACACTGTTTCTTTACTGGTTACAACTTAAATTTTGTAGGACAAGATTTGCTTAATGCTAAAAATAAAGATGAGGTTATTAATTTAATTAAAGAATATTCATTATCTCTTAAGAATCCCAAAGTTATTTTAGGACATAATTTAAATACATCTCTTTTAAACACAAATCACTTGGATTTTCTAGATTATCATTTTCCTAATATACCTGTAGTTTTATTTTCAACTAACTGTGAGAGTTGTTGGATGAATACATGTGCTATTGAAAACTATGGGTTCACTCCTAACAAATGTTATCCAGAAGCTATTTGGAAATTGTTCATTGACATATTAAGTGATAAACCTTTAATCACTAATAACTTTAAAAATTATATGAAGATGTTAAATTCTCATGGAATAACAGCTATTAAAGAAATGGGATTTGATAATTTTTACGGATTTACAGATATTCTTCAAGAATTAGAAGATAAAAACCAACTGACTTTACGTGTTTCATTTATGTCTCAACCAGTAGGCTATCCTTTAAATTTAGAATTTGGAAAAGAAATGCGCGAAAAATTCAATTCTGACTTCATAAAATTTTCCGGATATAATCGTATGACTGATGGTTCAATTTCAGAATTATGTGGTGATTTAAAAAGTCCATACAACTGTGAAAATACAAATTGTAACCAATTTATAGATTATGAACTTATAAAGACCGAAACTCTTGCTGCTGATAAAGAAAATTTCAGATTTTCTCTTCATGCACAAGGTGATGCAGCTATAGAAAAGGTTCTTAATATTTACAAATGTTGCAAACAAGATACTAATGGGAAATTAATAAATAGACATGCTATAACCGATTTAGAGTTTTCAGATCCATCGGATTTAAAAACTATGGGGCAACTTGGTGTTATAGCTGAAATTTATCCACAAATACAATCTTTAGCTAACTATGATGATAAAACAAAAATGATAAATGAGAAAATAGGTTTACGCTCTGAAAACTATTGGAACAGAAGAAAAATGATAGATTCTAATGTAATTGTATCTTGTGGTACAGATTTACCACTTCTAATTCCAGATATTCCTGAATCTATATATAATTCCGTGGGTGGATATTTTAAAGATGGTGGTAAGCCATTTAATAAATCTAATACTATTAGCATTCCAGAACTTTTAATATCTTGGACAAAAAATGGACAATACAATCTCTTTAACGAAAATAAGTTAGGCACACTGGAAAGTGGTAAATTAGCTGATATAGTGGTTCTTAACAAAAATATTTTCAACACCCCATTAGAATTAATATCTGAGACTAAAGTTTGTTTAACTATAGTTAACGGAAAAATAGTTTACAAAAATTTATAACAAAAAACTAGAACGAAAATTTAAAATCGAAAAGTAGTATAGAAAAGGCTACCAGCTGGAAATTGGTATATAAATCTTGTATTAAAAATCTTGTATTGATTGATTTATAAATTGCTTTTCCCTTTTATTTTGTTTTTTTTTAACTATATATATGATTCTTTATTACTCTTTGGAATAATTATACTTTTTTAGCATTTATTATTGACCATTCTTTACTAAAAGGTTATAATAATTAATAAGTGGTATATATTTTAATAAACATGTATATAAGTTGAGGTGATTGTTATTGTAAAATTACTAGCTTTAGATATAGACGGAACTATAGCAAATGACTCTGGAATTATATCTGATGAAATAATAAAAAGTATTGAATTAGTTAAATCCTATAAAATTAAAGTTTGCTTGGTTACTGGTAGACGAGATATAGATATTGCACCTATTAAGGCATTCTGCGAAAAAGTTGATTATCTAATTTTAAATAATGGCTCAAAGATTATTGATATTTCAAATAATTCAATATTAAAAAATATATCTATAAATATTGATAGTGCTAAACTTCTTATAAATTATTGCTTAGATAACAATATACTTTTATATGTTACAGGTGAAAATTTCCTTGGGATAAATGTAATTACTTCAACAGCTATTGAATATGCTAATAGTTTGAATTTAAATTTAATTCAATATTCTAGTTTAGAGGAAATTCCATTAAGTATAATTGATGGTTTTATGATAAACAACACTGGAGAATCAGCTATTGAATTTATTAAAAATAAAAATCTTCCCTTTTTTTGCTTCCGATCTGAAGATAATTGTATTGATATAATTCCTTCAAATTGTAGTAAATGGGATTCAATAAAAAGTATATTAAACATTTTAGATATTGATCCACTTGATGTTATCTCAGTTGGCAATCACGGCAATGATATAGAAATGATTGAAAAATCTGGTATTGGTGTCGCAGTTGCTAATGCTATAGATGACTTAAAAAATGTAGCCAATTATATTACTAAGTCAAATAATAATGAAAATCCAGTAAAAGAGGTTTTAGAAAAATTCATAATATTTGAGAGGTGATTTTATGTCAAAGATTACAATGGATAAAGTCTCTGTTATGAGTGTTCAATACTGCCACTATAGTTTTTCTTATTTTTTAGATTCCATGGAAAAATGTAAAATAAGAAATATAGATTTTTGGGGAGGCTCTCCTCATTATTGCAGATTACACTACTCCACTTCTATAGAAGCTCTAAGTAAAATCAAAGAAATAAAAAAGGAAATTGATGATAAAGGCATGAAGGTTGTTATTTATACACCTGAAACTTTAGCCTATCCTTTCAGCCTTTCATCTTCGGAAAAAGCTATCTGCAATCAAACTATTGACTATTTTGACAAAGCCTTTGAAGATGCTTTAGCTTTAGGTACTAATAGAGTTTTTATAAATACAGGCTGTGGACTCTTAGACACTCCAAGAGAGGATTCATGGAAAAGAGCTGTTGAAAATATAAAAATAATATCAAACCGAGCTAAAAAACAGGGAATAACAATGATAATAGAACAGCTGCAACCTTATGAATCAAATCTTTTAACTACTTGTAATGATATGTCAAGAATGTTAAAGGAAGTGAATATTGATAATTTAAAAGCATGTATTGATTTAGTTGCTATGGAAGTTGTAGAAGATAATTTGGAACAATTTTACTCTACTCTTAATAGTGAATCAATCCAATGGATACATTATGCCGATGGTAATCCTTCCGGACATTATATATTAGGTGATGGAAATTTACCACTAAAAGAATATATAACTACATTAGAAAAGTATGATTATAATTCATATATAGATTTAGAAATTAATGACTCAATATATTGGCAAGACCCTCATACTTCACTAAAACGTTCTGCTGATTATTTGAGATCATTTTTACCTGAAAACTAAGACAAGCATTGTTAATCTTATTAAAAGTATTTAAGTATTTTAAATAAAAAAGGAGAGAGATTTATGTTAAAATTTAATTATGATGAATATAAAAATGGAGCTGATCTTACAAGAGAATCAAGAAAAGTAGCTGAAACTGTTGCAGATGCTGTTGCTAAAGAAGGTTATAAGAATATATTCTTTACTGCTGTTGGAGGAAGCATATCTCCTATGATGGCAATTGGAGAAATAGCTAAACAAATAACAACTATTCCAGTGTTTATTGAACAAGCTGCTGAATTACTAATTAGAGGAAATAAAAATCTTGATAAAGATTCAATAGTAGTTACTTTATCTAAGTCAGGGGATACTAAAGAAACTGTTGCAATAGCAAAATACTGTAAAGAACATAATATAAGAGTTGTTGCATTAACTAAAAATTCTAATTCTCCTCTCGGATTAAATAGCAACTGGGTTGTTCCAATGAGACATGAAAATGGAGTTGAATATGAGTATATGTTATTATTTTGGCTATTCTTCCGTATTCTAAAAAATAATGGTGATTTTGATGATTATAATGAATTTGCAGATCAATTAATGCTTTTACCTGAAAACTTACTTAAAGCAAAAGAATCATTTGATCCTAAAGCTGCTGAAATTGCAAAAAAATACTATAAAGAGCCATATATGATTTGGGTTGGTGGAAATGAAATGTGGGGTGAAACTTATCTATTTACTATGTGCATATTAGAAGAAATGCAATGGCTTAGAACAAAAGCTGTATCATCTTCTGAATTTTTCCACGGAACTTTGGAACTAGTTGAAAAAGATGTTCCTGTTTATTTAATAAAAGGTGAAGGAAAAGGTAGAATTCTTGATGAAAGAGCTGAAAAGTTTTTAAAAGAGCATACCGATAAATTAATAGTTATCGATACTGTTGACTACCCTCTTGAAGGTATTGACAGTAAATATCGTTGGATTGTTGCACCAACAATTTCTTCTACACTGCTTGTAGATCGTTTAGCTACTCACTTTGAGAATAACACAAAACATTCATTAGACATTCGTCGCTATTACCGTCAATTCGATTATTAAAACTTTATTTCAACAGGAAAATCAACAATAATAGGCCTCTTTTAAAACCACCCCTGGGGTCCAAAAAATTGGAAACTAAAATTTCCATTTTTCTGGACCCCAGGGGTGCTTAAAATTATATTAATTCTACAAGTACATTCATTACTCCACCACAAACCATACCTTCATCTTCAGCTACATCTCCTGTCATATCAACTTGCATTGTTATAAAACTTTCTTCTTCATCCTCCATTAAGTCCCTTGCCGCAAGAATTACTTCCCCTTCACTGCAACCGCCACCTATGCTTCCAAGTATTCTTCCATCTGGCCAAACAATCATTTTTGCTCCTGCCCCCCTTGGTGTAGAGCCCTTGGTAGATGTTACTGTAACAATAGCTTTCTTTTCTTCATCCTCTTTTGCAAGGTTTTCTAAAACCTTAATATCTATATCAGAATAATTTTTTCTCTTTTTAGCATTTGCACAAGCTATCATATCTGGTGTACCAAGCCTTTTTTGTGCAATAATTTGAGAAATAATAGATATTGCAATTTCTAAAGGTGTAATTCCTCCAATTCTAAATCCTATAGGCGAACATATTTTATCTAATAACTCTGCACTATATCCTTCTTCTATAAATTGCTCTTTAATTCCCCTAACCCTTCTTGTGGAACCTATCATTCCTAAATATTCTGGCTTTATATTTAAAACTGCTCTAAGACATTCTTTATCATATTTATGACCTCTTGTAACAATAACTACATAATCATTTTTATTTACCTTTATTTGTTCAAAAACATTTTCGAAACTCTCACATATGACTTCTGTTGCTAATGGGAATCTTTCTTTATTTGCATAAGATAATCTATCGTCTATAACTGTAACCTTAAATCCTATTTTAGCTCCTAAATCAACAAGATGCTCTGAGATATTTCCTCCTCCAAAAACTATTAATCTAGCTTCTGGAAAAAAAGACTCTATTAAAATTTCCTTTCCCTCATTATCTTTAATAAGTTCTGGAAGTTTTCTATCTATTGATTTATTTATTGCATTTTTCATTTCTTCATCAATATGTAACAAATCTTCTTTATTTAAATCTATTAATTCTTTCTCTATTTTATTTCCACTTTTAGACGAAAGCTTTGTTAGCATTACCATGCTATGATTCTCTTCTAATTTATTAATAAGTTGTTTGTAATTATTCACCATATTTCTCTCCTAATCCTTTTTTCAGTTCACAGTTCACAATTCACAGTTCACAGTTATTAGTTCACAGTTCACAATTCACAATAATTTCGTCCAAAGCTCTCAATTTCCAACTGAGAAACAACTGTGAACTGTGCCTCTTTCACTGTGCACTGAATAAATTTTCTTTAATGCTTTTACCAGCTCTTCTACATCCCTTATATTATTTTCTGCTCCAAAGGTAAATCTAAGTGAGCATTGTGCCATTTCATGTGATAACCCTATTGCTTTAAGTACATGTGATGGTTCTGGTGATCCTGAAGCACATGCTGATCCACTTGATACTGCAAACCCCATTTTATCTAATTTTAATATCATTGCTTCTGCTTCCATTCCATTAAATGCAATATTAACATTTCCAGGTAGTCTATCAACCGCATGTCCATTCAGTTTAGCATTAGGTATACTTTTTAAAATTTCTTCAATTGCTTTATCTCTCAAATAACACATTTGCTTTTGATATTGTATTAAACCTTTATTTGCGATTTCAATAGCTTTTCCCATTCCAACAATAGCTGAAACATTTTCTGTACTTGCCCTTTTACCTTTTTCCTGTTCTCCTCCATCCATAAGTGCCTTAATGCCTGTACCTTTTTTAATATATAAAGCTCCTACGCCTTTTGGGCCATAAAATTTATGTGCAGATATGGATAGTAAATCAACTTGCAACTCTTCAACATCTATAGTAATTGATCCTACAGCTTGTATTGCATCTGTATGAAAAATTATATTTCTTTCTCTAGCTATTTTTCCTATTTCTGCAATAGGCTCTAAAGTTCCAATTTCATTATTTGCCATCATTATGCTTATTAAAATAGTGTCGCTTCTTATAGCTTTTCTTAAATCTTCAATTGATATTTTTCCATCATTATCAACTGGTAGATAGCTTATTTCAAAGCCCTCTTTTTCTAATCGTTTACAACTATTAAGAACTGCATGATGCTCTATAGATGTAGTAATTATATGCTTACCCTTCTTTTTATAATACTGCGCAATACCTTTAATTGCCCAATTATCAGCTTCTGTTCCTCCACTTGTAAAGTAGATTTCACTTTTCTTAGCATTTATAGCAGTTGCTACTTGCTGTCTTGAATTTTCTATTGCCTTTCTACTTTTTCTACCAAAACTATAAATAGAAGATGGATTTCCATACTGATTCATAAGATAAGGCATCATTTCCTTAAGTACATACTTATTAATAGCTGTTGTTGCTGCATGATCTAGATATATCATCTTTTTTCCTAAAATATCATTTTTTATATTGTCTTCTTCAATAATATGTTCTTCCAAAAATTCACCTCCAATTTTATAATTCCATTTGCTAACAATACTCCTATATCTTCAATTATCATGATAATTTTTATTACTGATATACTCTAAATATTTCTATATTATATTACTATTTAAACTTTATTAATTATTAAACCTTAGGAAGTTCCTTTATGTCTATTTTAACATATATTGTATTTAGTTCAAATAAATATTATGTATTGCATTTATTTGTATATATTATTTAAGCCTATAAATTAATTTTATAAGCTTAAATTTTTGATATTATTAACTTACTAGAGTACCTTTGTATTATTCATAATTAGTTCGAACCTAGTATTTAAAAATTCTGTAGCTTTTCTACAAAGCATCATTCTATTTAAAAATATCTCAAAATACTCCATTAATGAGCATATCTTAGTATCAATAGTTAAGTTTAATTGTATTGATTTTTCATCTTTATTAACATAAACATCAGCTTTTTCCACAGCATAATTTACTCTATCATGAATATCAAAGGTAGCAAAATCAGAATTTCTTACACGACTTCTTCTTACATCTACTTTATCTGCTAATATTAAGGCTGAAGAAATATTACTAACTGGCTGACCTGTTCCCTCATCATGATTTCCAATAGCAGATGTTACCATAAAAATTTCTTCTGGATCCATCCCTATGTCTTTTAATATTTTAAAAGCAAGAACTGCTCCTGTTTGTGCATGCTCATGACGATTAATCATATTTCCTATATCGTGCATAAAGCCTGCTATTTTAGCAAGTTCTATTTCCCTTCCTTCATAGCCAAGCTCCCTTAAAATATATGCAGCCGTTTCTGCAACCTTTCCAACATGTCCTAGATCATGTTTTGTATATCCTGAAATGCCTAATATTTTATCTGCAGAGTTTATATATGTTTGAATTTCCTTATTACTTCTTATATCTTCATATGAAATAATATTCTTATTCCTAATGTTTTCATTTTCAGTGTTTTTGTTTGTCATATTATTTATTTTCCTTTCATATTACATATTTAAATTAATACCCTTACTTGAATATGATGTAAAAGTCGAAAGCATGTAGTTTTATAGTTTTATAGCTTTGTTGTTTTAACTTTTATATAAGTTTCAGTTTATTTATTATTAACTTTTTATATTAATTATATTAACATGAATATTTTAAAGGCTTATTAAAATTGTGTAAAAATTTGAAGTAAAAAATGCACTACTTTTGCGTAGTGCATTTTAAAATTTCCAGTTTTCTGGACCTCAGGGGTCCAAAAAATTGGACCCCTGAGGTGAAAGCATTTTATACAGAAACTTGCTTGTTATTTATTTTTTTAAGTACATATATCAAAACAAAAGCAATAACTCCTAATAATCCTTCTAAAAGTAAAGTTAAATCTATTCCTACTTTCATGGTTAAAGTTCCTGCTATGGCTGGAACAATCATTGATGATAGCCCAGTAAATATACTCATTGCTATTAATTGACTACTTCCCTTTATATTTTTATCACTTATCTCATCTATAATTTTTTTTGAGGAAATAAGAATTAGAGGAGTAGAAAATAATTGAAAAATATTTAATATAATCATATCTCTAACATTGTTAGAAACACTAAATAGTATGAATTGTATAGTAATAGCTAAACAACTTATTTTTAATATATTATAAGAATTAAATCTTTTTAGTATTATTCCTCCCATAATATATGTTGGTATTTCTACAAGTGATTGAGTAAACCATTTTAATGAAATTTCTCCTCTGCTTGCACCTAATTTAATAAGCTTATCAACTACAGTACAATTGTTAGCTACAACAACTGAGTACATTAACAATAAAATAAATACAAGTAAAGTATATTTTTTATTAGAAAATATTTTTAATATTTCACCTAATGATACTTTTTTCTTTTTTTCAACCTTATCTATATCCGGAAGAATCTTCATATTAAAAAACATAAGAACTGATAAGGCTAATAGTGCTAATGCCATCCCCTTATAACTTATAATGCTAATTATATATGAAGCGCCTACACTTCCTAGAGCCCAGCCTATAGATCCAAATGCTTTAATAAAAGATAAAGATTTTTTATATTCCTCACTTATATTTATTACCCAAGTGTCAAACATTCCGCAATTTGCATTTAATAATCCCCCTGATAAAGCAATTAACAAAATATGTAATCCAAGTAATTTTTCTGTCTGATTATATAGTAGACATGCTGTCAATGTATATAATCCAATTGAAATTATAATTATTCTTTTTACAGATTGCTTTATGTCTGAGATAACTCCAAAAATCACTTGAAAAAGTATTGTAGTAATTGCATAAGAAGATAGTAATATGCCTCTTTGCATTTCATCATATCCTAACCCCGACAAAAACGGGGTATAGTTAGTCATTACAAAAGCAAAACTTAAATAAGATATAAAATAAAATAATCTAAAATACTTATTAGGTGCTATGTTATTCATAATTTTTATATCTCAAAATTGAAGTCTTTCCTTTAATAACTTTACTATCTATGTTATTAAACAAATAAGAAATATTTTTTGGATTTTCTAATATAACCAATGGCACAACTATTTCCTTTTCACGTTCTAAAAAACTTTCATCAATTACAACTAGCTCTTGCCCTTGTTTTACTTTATCATTTAAGTTTACTTCTGCTCTAAATATATTTTTATCATTCTTAGCCGAATCAAGACCAATATGAATTAATATCTGCATATCATTATCTAAAATTAATCCTATAGCATGATTAGTCTCTGAGATAAAATTAACTTTTGCATTTCCAGGTGCTACAATTTTGTTTTCCAAGATCACAATTGCCATTCCATCTCCCATAGATTTTGTTGAAAATACAGCATCATCTACACTTTCTATAGAAATAGCTTCTCCTGATGCATAAGCTACTAACTCCTCTTGATTGATTTTTTTCTTAAATATCGATAGCATAACTTCTCCTTCTAAAATAGAATTTGTAATCTAAGTTTAGTTATAATAACAATAAGTGAAACAATGAAAATTAGTATTGATACTATAAGAGCTTTAATTTCTTTTTTCTCCTTCACTTTATCCTTCACAAAGATATTTTTAAATCCTATAAATTTGTGGATATAATATATTAAAGCAATGCTAGCTAAGAAATTCATAAAGATTATATTAGATATTAAAGTTATTCCTAGGGATATTCGATTTGCAAAAGATTCTTTATTACCTTGATATTCTTTAACTACATATGCACCTAGAAAACATGCTGAATAAACCATCAAATTTATTGTTTCTGTTATACTACTTGTAAATATATTCATAAAATTTACTTGCAATGAATTTGATAATATAATGATATTAACTCCATACAACATTGGAAGAATAATAAACATTATTAAAATACAATTCAATACCTTACTTTCATCATTTCTTATACTCATTAAATTAATCATTATATCCACCACACTATATTATTTTAAATTTGGCCAAAAATCTTTATTAGCTTCAATCAAATCATCTAAGATAAGCTTTGCAACTTTAACACTTGGAACTGTCTTATTCATAGCTAATGATTGCCATAATTTTTGATAGCTATTTTCAATAAATCCTTCAACTGCTAACTTTTCAGATGCAACTTGTTGTTCCATTAATCCTTTTTGGAATGTTGGGATTTTTCCTATACTTATAGGTTCTACACTATCTTTTCCTACAATACATGGAATCTCTACCATTGCTCTTGGATCAAAGTTTTCTATTGCACCATTATTTTCTACAATTAATAAGAATCTTTCCTTAGTATTAAATGCTAATGCACATGCTAATTCTACAATAAATCTACTATGCTCACTTGGGGCAAACCATGTTCCTTTAGCTGTTCCACTAGTTGCTATTCTTTCACATTCTTCAAATGTATCTTTTTCTCTTCTATCCATTATTTCATTTGCTCTAGTGTAATTAGGATTTTCATGTTCTACAGTTTCATCACCCATTAAATAATACTTTAAGTAAGTATTAGGTAAAGTTTCTGGTTCTATTTCTAATAAGTTTTTAGCTGCTCTCATAGTTGCAAGCCAACTTGTTTCTTTGTGTTGTCCTTGTGGAGTAAACTCTTCATATCCATGCTCTGAGCAGTATTTCTTTAGTTCAGGCATTAAATCTTTTCCATCCTTATCCTTTATGCTAGTCCACCATCCAAAATGATTTAATCCATAATAGCTAACATCAATTGAATAATTTCATTTCTTCATCATCAGATTCACGACCTGGCGTTTTTAAATCAAACTTTTTGATCATGAATGTAAATACAACGTTTGCAAATGAGTCATTCCTATTTGCACTTTCGGCCAAACAATACATGTTAATAATGCAGTAGGTATCATAATAAAGAAACATATAGCTACAACTAATGATGATCCTCTAAATATTCCTATCATGTCTGGAAGTTCTGCATCAAAAAAGCGATTATGAGCCCAAATTACAATCCCTGCAATAAGTAATGCTCCTACCATTCCTGTATCTAAGGTTTTTATTCCAGCAATATTAGCTAGTCCATTTCCTGTTACAACATCTGCTGCAAAATCAACTCCAAAATTACTACCCCAGTGTTGTAGCATTTTTCCAATGAAATAATTGAATGTTAAATAAGTTGCAACAGATTCCAAACAAGCTCTAGCTTGTTGTTTTTTTGCTAATGCAATTGGTAGCGCTAGTGCAAAAAGTAATGGTAACTGACTAAATACCATCCATGCTCCTGCAGAAACAACATCCCACATTTGATACCATAAACTATTAGGAGAAGCAAGTGATCCCATAATCTGTTCGTTCATGAAAACAATAGAAAAACCAACCATAATACCAGCAAAGGCAAATAATAATGTTGGAGTAAACATTGCTCCACCAAACCTTTGAATTTTCTTCATCATAAAATTATTTTCCCCCTTATTAAAAATATGTCTTAAGGCCTTCGACATTTTCATATTAGCATAGTAAAAAGAAGTCTACAATTGCTTTAAAGCCTTAAAGAAATTTGAACTATTAGATGAAAAATATGCACAGCTCATGTGAAAAATTCACATAAAAAAGGATTAGAGCGTGCACTCTAATCCTTCACTTAACATTCTATGTTTCTTATATATACTGTACTTAATAAATAGTAGTTCTGCTAATACAAAATATAGCATGGTCATTTGGTATGATGGATGTAATTCTAAAATAGATATTTTAGCTGCTGATATGTACATTACTTCATCACTTATATTTGATAATTCATTATCCTTTAATTCTGTAATTGCAATAATCTTACATCCTCTAAGCTTTAGATTTCTTGCAATACTAATTATTTTTTCACTTGATCCACTTAATGATATTAATATAACTACATCATTTGCTCCAACCATATTATAGAATGATTTATCAAAGGTTGTCCCTCCAAAATCATATATTTTTTCTTGGCATGATAAAAACATTCTCTTTATTTGTTTTGCAACGGAACTTTGTATATCTCCTGATCCATATACATAAACGTGAGTAGATTCATATATCATTTTGCAAATTTTATCGTAATCCTTTTCTCTTTGGCTTTCAATAAAGTGAATAATAGAATCACATGCTGTATAGTATGCTTCATCGCTTAATATATCCTTTTCCTTTACTTCCCAACTTAATAATACCTTAAATTCGCTATACCCCTTTAATCCAAGCTTTCTTACGAATCTTGTAATTGTTGTTCTTGATACATTACAATTTAAAGCTAATTCATCTATAGTTTGAGTACTACTGTCCTTTTTGTTTAGAGAAATATACTTCCAAATAAATAAATCTGTGCTATTTAAACTCGAATAATTTTTATAAACTAATTCTTCTAGCTGCATACTATTAACTCCCTTTTTATTGCATATCTTTTATTTTATCAAACTTTTATAAGAAAAGATAGTTCCCCCTCCTTAAGATTAATGTACATCGTTTATATTTTGATTATAAGAGCTAAATTTATATGCCTATCAAATATAATCACAGAACTTTTTACTTTAAAGTATCCCATAAACTATAAAACACTTAATTTTTATGATATACTAACAAGCATATGTATATAAGCTTTACATGCCTTTGCTTCTATAACTTTACAATAAAGTTTTTTTATTTTTACTCACCTCTAGAAGCTTTCCAGAACCCTTGGTATAACCTGTGGTATTCTAAATACAAAAACAGCCTTTCGGCTGTTTGCTGTTTTTAAATTAATAAATATTAATTGTATATAATGTTTAAACTTATTTTATATTTGTAAATGATTTAGAGAGGTTCAAAAATATTTCTCTACATCTTCAACTTTTTCTATATCAAAAATATCTGTAGCTATTATATCTATAGTTTCTTCTGATAATTTCTTTATTTTTTTCTTATATTCATCTGGTACAGACTTAAACTTTTTAATAAGTTGTTTTATAAGAATCTCTGCCTTTCCTTCTGCTATTCCTTCTTTTATTCCTTCTTTTATAGCTTCGTCTCTTATCATCTTTCCTATTTCAGTCATACTAACTACCTCCTTAAATTTTCCCTTTGATATTTCATCTCCAAATTTAAGTGACACTCTAAATCTATGATTTAGCTAGTGGAACTTACTCCTTCCAATGAATATGAGAAGGAGTTACATATTAAGCAGCATATAATAAAGTTAAACATTGTAGTTTTTCATTACTCTCAGATATTTTATCTGCAAGTTCTATGCTATCTAACGTTCTTTTACTCCTATTTTCTTTACTTCCCATTAGAGGAATAAATGTTAAAGTTAATATATCTTCTCCTGTTAGTTTTTCACCCTTCGAGATTTTATTTCTTAAGTATTTTAATTTTTCATCCCCATCTAATTTTCTCATATAAAAGGCTTCTATATTATATTTTATTGTTCCTGCATCTATGTATGTTTCTACATTTTCTATATCAGCAGAATATATAACAATAGTCCTTACTTTTCTTTTCTCTTTATAATATAAAGATGCATCATAATATAAAAATCTTTTTATATCATC
Source organism: Clostridium sp. C8 (assembly GCF_001010885.1). Lineage (NCBI taxonomy): Bacteria > Bacillati > Bacillota > Clostridia > Eubacteriales > Clostridiaceae > Clostridium > Clostridium sp. C8. The sequence continues at coordinate 49,200 of NZ_LBMX01000102.1, forward strand.
TTTTTTATTAGTAGTCTGAAACTCAAAATGCAAATAAGAGCCATCTTCCGTATAAAATAAATAGTCTGTATAATTAGTTCTTATTTCTATATTTTTGATTTCAGTTTCTGCTGCACTAATTATTTTAGTATCAATACCAAAAAACTTTACGGCGTTATCCTTAAAAAACTCCATAGCCTTTTTTAAAACAGCATCCTCAACCTTATTATAATCCATAAGTATCTCCTCTTTCTAGTTATTTCTTATTACTTATTATTCCCAAATAAAAAAACCTTATACGAATATACGTTCTTTTGTTTTTATCTATGATATTTTTGAAAACCTGTTATAATCTACAAACAACAAATCAACCCCCAAATTAAAACAACTTTCAATTCCTTATTAATTACCCATTATCAATTATCCATCAAAACTACGCCCATCCTAAAAGCTTTTTCTCTAGGATATCATAATCATAATCACGACCTTTAAAATTATTAAATCTTAATTTCTTAGGCTCTCTGTAATTTTCATAGCTTTTGTTATTTTTATCTTGTTTTATAATATTTTGATTTAAATAAATTTCAAACTTATCTCCAAATAAAGTTTTTGGGTTTAAGTACTGCTCAAATTGGGTATCTTTCCAAGTCTTAAGCTTTTTATCAATAACAATTTTAAAGTCATCAACACTATAGCCTTCTTCAAGCTTATTATTAATTAACATTATGGTAATCTTATTATTTTCTTTATACCTAGTTCCAAGTTTTGAATTTAGGTATTGAAGTATTTCATTAACTTCTCTTTTATATTTATATATATTAGTGTCTATAGTAGATGAGTTATTTAATAGATTAGTCTTTGTTGAACATTTTAATGTACTACCCTTGGACATTTCTGTAGATACCCCATTATCATTTTTACGGTGAACCTCATCACAATGATGTTTTTCCTCTACTAAACTACTGCTAGAGCCATCATTTTTAAGGACACCATGGACATTATTTTTTGCATCATTATTTTTATCACTATTCTTAACATTCTCATCATCAGCATTTTTAAAGTCTTCATAAAACTTTTCACCTAATTTAAAGTAAGAAAAAGTGCCTCCTTCTTTTTTGGTATAATGATTTAATATTCCTAAATCTCTTAATTTAAGCATTCTAGCCATAATTGATCTTTTTTCTAAAGCTAAATAAGGCATTTCATTAGCAAAACTTTGATAGCTAACCCAGTAATACTTTTCGCCCTCAATAATCTCACAATTCATTCTTCCACTATCTTTAAAATCAATAAAATATCTAAGAATAGCTACATCCTTTATATCTAAATTTAACTTTTTTATCATAGAAACTGAAAATCCTAAAAATGAATATTGCATAAACCTTTTCCCCCTAAAATAAATACTTTGTACTTCAATTAATAAATACCCCTGAGTTTTATTTTTTGAGAAAAATATTTTTAAATTTCTTTTAGACTTTTCAAAAACAGAAAATACAAGTGTATAATGCAAATGACGATGAATTGAAGTTATTAGCTATCACAAATAATGATAGCTTATTTTTAGTAAGAGAGGTCATAAGTGACAGTACTGATTTAATTGCTACTTGTGAATCTATTTGTGTTGGAACAAGGTGCAGATTACAAACAAATATTAATGTGTAGTTGTTAGCAACATAAAATATTAAGCCAAAAGAGTGCCCAATCTAATCCATTGGACACTCTTCATATTAACTTTTTATATAATTAAGAGGTGTGCTTGCTATATTTTTTATTGTATTTCTTCATTAAAAGTGTTCCAGCTATAATTAATAGGACTGATGCTACCATAATATATATAACTGATTCATCTCCAGTCTCCGGTAAATTATTTCCATTGTCTATAGTATTTGTATTTCCATTGTTATTACTGTTGCTACCATTATTATTATTGTTTCCACTATTATCATTATTATTATTTTCTTCAGTAGAATTTCCTATTTTCTTTACTACTATAATTCTTGATACTATTTCTGTATTTCCAGCATTATCAGATACTTTATAGGTAATTGTGTATTCTCCTTCTTTTGCTGTATCAATAGTTCCTAATACAATTATTTTAGAAGTTAAATCTCCATCTCTATCATCATTTGCACTTACTCCATCCATAGGATCAAAATCAGTACCTAATTTAACTAAATTATTTCCTGGTAATTTTATAATTGGCTTTGCAATATCTTTATCTACTGTAAAGTAGTTTACATCTGTTCTTGCTAATCCACCAAATTCATCTGTAACTTCTGCATACCAACCATATACACCATTTTCTGCATTCTTTAATGTATAAGCTATATTACTATCATTAGTAACATTATTTACTATTCCAAAGACTTCATCACTATAGACATTTACATTTAAGTCAGTTGTTTCAATTGTCTTTTGGCTTGACTTTATACCTAAATCGGAAAAGGATATTTCAAAGTCTTCTTCTCCTAAAATAGTATCTGCACCTGTAACTGTATCTTTTGCATTGTAATCATCTAAGGAAGGAGAATAAGTTCTAAATAAAACTTTCTCACCCTTTAAATCAAAATGCATTAATCTCATATATCCCATACCACCTTCAGGTAGCCCTTGATAATCAAATAACATTTGATAAACTTTTCTATCATTTACTCCATCGCCATCATCATCAAATTCATTTATTATTGTTTGTGCATTATGATAATGTCCTGAGAAAACCATACATACATTTGAATTCTTAGAAACTACTTCATTAAAAATTCTTTGTGGCTCTTCTCCAAGGCCTCCACTTGCAAGTAAATATTCATGAAAGTTTAAAATAGCTTTTCTTTCTGGATATTTCTTAAGGATATTATTCATCCACTCTATTTCTTCATCGCCAACTCCCCAACCTACATACATCATTATAAAGTCAATTCCACCTACAGTTATTAAATCATAATGAGCTCTATTATTCTTATAACTTTCTCCATACCATGGATTTTTTTCAAATCTACTTTGTCCAAAGTAAGTACTGTAATTTGTATAATCTTGTGTTAAATGATCCACATCATGATTACCTGCAAGTACTCCATAAGGTAAGCTAGCATCATCCAACTTTTTATAAGCTGCATCTGCATTTTCCCACTGAGAAATCATTTCTGCATCATCTATAATATCTCCATCATGAAATAAATATTGTATATTCATTCTTGGTCTATTTGCAAGTATCCAATCATGTATGTTTAATTGATGTTCATACTTTCCAACAATATTAGGATTATCTGCTGTATCTTCATTATAATATTGTGTATCACTTTCAATAGCAAAAGTAAAATCATAAGAATTTCTATCTATATCATTTTCATTACTTGTTTTAATATTAGTATTTGCAGAAGGAACAGCTGGAGTACCTTCTTCATATTGTGTTGGAGTATATCCTTCTCCATTTTGAACCATAACTTTTACTTTGTTATCCTTTAAATGTTCCTTTAAAGAAATTGATCCAGTTAATTTTATTTCATCTTTATTTTCTTCCATCTCTGCCTTAACAGCATCAAAAGCACCTGTTTTATAATTATATACATACATTTTTGTCTTTAAATTATTTGATTTTCCCTTCCAATCCACTTGAATTATAGAATTTTCATTTACTTTATCACTTAACTCTATATCAAATTCTTCATAAGGAAATCCATTATTAGAATTCTCGCTAAATGCTTGTCCACCACTTCCTGAAGTCTGACTAACTCCTTTTGTTTTAGATATATTGTAATCCCCTAAAATATATCTTTCTCCTCTTTTAAAAGCTACAGTCATAATATCATTTGTACTATCCTTTGCTTCTATTGAAAATATTGGGTCTGAATTTAATATTGCTCCAGCACCTGGCTTAATTTCTAAACCTAATTTTGCATTTTCTTCTGGAATAATAAATTTAACTTCTTTTGTATATTCATTATTACAGTTATCAATTGCATTAATTGTAAAATTATGGACCCCAGGGGTTAACTCTAATGATCTAAAGGTATATGGCAATTCAATCTTTTTGCCATCTAATTTTACTGCTGTAGATTTAACACCAGAAAGTTTATCAATAAAATCTACATTAATTTCATTTGTTCCTTTGTATATTTCATTGTCCTTAATATTTGTGATTATTTCAGGTGCAGTATTATCTACAATAAACTTAACATCTTTACTTTCATTAGATAAAGTTAATTTACCAGTTAACATATGCTCCCCATCTGTAAGCTTTGTGGTATCTATTTTATATCTTATTGCATTAAATAAATCATCACTTGGGGTAAATATAGCATTTAATATTTCAATCTTTCCTGCTGAATCTCCCATTTTTATTACTTCTTCTGGATTCTCAAATCCTTGTGGACGTAATATACTTCCATCTGGTAATATCAATCTAATATTTTTAACAACAAAGTCATCATTATTTTCCCAGTTATGCTCTAATGGATTTGCCTTATTACCTGCATGAATATCAATTTGAATTTTTTCACCCTTATTAAAATAAATTGGATCTACATCATAAGCTATCGTATCCCAGTTATCATAAGTTCCTTCATTGAATATTCCAAGTACAGTATCGCCAATTGCAACTGCATTTTTAAAAAAGGTATCTGTGTCTTTAATATCAACTACTATTTTAGCCTTATTTTCTATAGATGGAATAGCTTCAAAAGTTTTATCTTCTCCATCTAGGAAAAGCTTATCCCCAGTTGTTATTAGATTATCTATCTTAGATAAATACTTATTTTCATCTATATTAAATTTAATATTTGAAGTATCAACTTCAGTATTTGTAATCCTATTAACTTTAGTTTTTACTACTTTAAATCCATCACTAACTTCAAAATAATAATCAAAGTAAGCTTTTCCTATTAAATCATATTTATAAATTTCCTTTGAAAATATGTCTCCATCACCTTTTAATAAATTATATGTTTCATAATCATTCATCTTATTATTTTTATAACTTAATTTAACTGTTTTAATATTAGTTTCATTAGAACTTGCCTTTACTTTAAATATTAAACCATCTTCAATAGTAAAGTTTCCAGCTGTTATATCCTCTGTTACTGCTTCATTTTGTAGAATAGTGATATTAGCTTGTACAGGTTTATCACTATCTTTAACAGTACCTGGATCAGGATCTGATTTATTAGTAGTCATAATACTTTTACTACTACTTTCATCATATCGATACTTTATTGATTTGTCTGCTGATGTATCTTTTACCCCATTCATATTATAAGAAATAAAATCAACTTGCTCTTTTATACTGGTAGTAAGTCTAAGAGCCCTTGCCCCACTATTTGCCATTCCCCCATTGTATAGTTCAAATAAATTTACATTTAGTTCTAAATTAGTCTTAAAATTATTATTAAAATCCTCTAATGTTAGTTGATTATTATTACCATTTTTTATCCAAAAAACTATGGTTGCTTTAGGTTGAATTTTAATATCTTTATTAATATCTACCCATAATGTATCACTAGCATCTCCATTATCAGGATAGTTATAATATAACTTATAGTCATTTAAGTTTAATTCTACATTTGAATTATTATAAACTTCTATAAATTCATAAGCATCAGAGCCATTAACATTTTTAGAGTCTGGTAATATTTCTGTAATTAATAACTCTGGAATTTGAATTTCATTTATTTTAACATTTTCTTCAGCTATATATTCTGTTGCTAATAATGTCTTTGTGCTTGCTGCCATAACCTCCATTGGTTTTGCAAGCATTAGAGTTGTTAACCCTAAAGAAAGTAACTTACTTTTATATAGTTTTTTTCTAATCATAATATCCTCCCTTAATATACTGTTATCACAGTTCTAAAACTCTACCTGTGAAAAAGTATATCATAGGAGAAATTTACCTAATATCACACCAATGTAAATTAGTGTAAATCTTTATTAACAATAACTATAAATTCTTAACTTTCTTTAAATATTTTTAACTTTACTATTTTTTATTCTTATTTTTCAAACTAAAAAGAGTGCCCAAATTTGGACACTCCACATATTAAGCTAAAGAGCAAATATTGTTATTTCTTTATTTATACTTTATCTTTCAGAACAAATTGTGCCAGGATATGTTTTGTATAGTATTCCTAATTTATTCTTTTTAAAGATTTCACACTTCATTATTATATTATTACTTGTTTCATCATTTATAATTTCTCCCAAGTTAATTAATAATTCATTCTTCTCTTTTCCTGTGTTTTTAATAAGTATATATTCATAATTGTAATTAATAACTTCAATATCTTCATTAGTATTTAAATCTTTTATAATCTTGTTAATTTCTAATCTTGGAAGCTTTCTCTTAGAAAGTTTATTATTTTTATTTCTTCTTATAATATTATTATATAGTTCTTTAATAGTTGTAGAAGTAAGATTTTTAGGTAAGCTATGTTCCCTATCATAAACTAAATGATAATATTTCATTCTAATATCATCATCTACAGCATCATAGCTATTCGAATCAAAAGAAATTTTAATTCCATATTTCCACTTGTTATTTACTTTATCTACGTGCAAAACATTACCTTTAACAATAATACTTTCACCTATATATTCAATCTTAATATATGTCTCTTTATCATAAGGTATATATTCAGGTTTATCTAATATTATTGCCATACCATTTTCAGATATATCTGATATTATACCTTCTATTTCATTTTCATCTAATAATATCTTTACATTAATATTAGAATAAAACCTCTCTTCATCTCTAAAGTTTATTCTACCTATCATAAAGAAAACAGCCATAATCAAGAAATATAAATTTAAAACTAACCAGTATAATAAAACTATACTACCTACATTTTTATTTATAACAACATCCTTAAAGCAAAATACTAATGCAATTAAACTTGTTATAATTAATATAAAATGAGGAATAGAATACTTAATTTCACTATTTCTTTTTATTAATGAGTTCTTAGGAGTAACAGTAAACTTATTTAATCTAATACCTATACTTTCTAAAAATATTGGTATTATCATATAAGGAAAAATTATAGTATCAACTATATTGCTCCATTTTTGATTTCTTATATTACTTGATAATATTCTTAATGACATATTATATAAAATATACGATGGTAACCAAATAAACAAAATTTCTTTTAATGAACATTCAACAACTACAATTCCAAAGACAATAAACAAAATTGGAGATAAAATATAAATAAATCGCCTTAGGAATGTCCACCAATAAAGTAAGCATGTCACATAGCTAAGCTTTCCTCTTAAAGATAAATCACTAAATAAGAAGTCTTTATTTCTTATAGTTTGGACACATCCTCTTCCCCATCTTTGCCTTTGCTTTATTAAACTCTTAAAATCATTTGGAGCTAATCCATTTGCTAAAACCTTTGGTATAGAATAACACTTATATCCTTTAGCTTGAATTTTTATTCCCGTTGCAAAATCTTCCGTTATTGTTCCTGTAGTAATTCCTCCTACATCCTCTAAAGCTCTTCTTGATATAACAGTATTAGAACCAGCATAAATTGGGGTATTAGTTCTATTGCGTCCTATATTTACTTCTTTGAAAAAATAATCTTGTTCATTAGGGATGTTATTTTCTAAATACAAATTAAATTGAAATAAATCTGGATTATAAAAGCTCTGCGGTGTTTGAATAAAGCCGACTTTTTCATATTCCCCATTAGAATCCTTTAAAAAGAAATAAGGTACTGTTTCCATCAAAAAGTCTCGCCTTGGAATCATATCTGCATCAAAGGTTACAATTAAAGGAGAATTAGTATTTTTTATTGCATTATTTATATTCCCAGCCTTTGCATCCTTATTATCAGATAAACCCAAATACCCAACTTTCAAACTTTCTGCTAACTTTCTCATTTCTGACCTATTAGAATCATCACAAATATATACATGAACCTTACTTTTGTCTGGGTAATCCATATTAATACATCCATTTATAGTTTTATATAAAAGCTCTACTGACTCACTATGAGTAGCTACAAAAACATCTACTTCTGGATATAAATCTTCTTCGATCTTAGGTAATTTGGGATATTTTATTGAACTTAAATTTTTATAATGAGAAAATGCTTCTATAGCACCAATAGTTTCAGCTAGGACAAGTGCTATCCCTGCTATTAAAGATACTATTCCTCTCTCAAAGGGTATAGTAAAAAATATACGCCATAAAATATAAATCACTGTAGTTATTGTGGTTAAAATTAGTAGTAACTTCTTGTTAGTTAAACTTTTATTATTCATAAAAAACCTCCTATTATTCTCTAGAAATATATACAATAGAAGCAATAAAAATAAATATATATATTATAGCTAATATATTTTTAACAAAAGTTTCCTTATTATTTCCCAATATAGTTTTTTCAAAATAACCAAGTTCATTCCATATACTATAATCTTTAGTAAAGGTAGCAAACTGATATAAGGAATCTATATCTTCATCTAACCACTTACCATGATTTATAATATTATCTTTTATCTTATTAATTTCTTCATCGTAAGATTTAGTATTCCTGTCTTTTATTTCTCCATCTATTACATATTCACTTAAATATTCAGAAGTATAAAAATCTCCCCAAACCTTCCAATCTCTATCTATAGCTGGTCCTAAATATTCTGTTATTTCATCAATATAATTTATAATATTGTCATTACTCAAAATATCCTTTCTTAAAATGTTATACCTTTCTATAAGTTTTCTTGTAAATTCAGGGTCTTTAAGAAGCTCTTTAAACCAAGGAGCATCATGCATTGCTGTAGAATCTATTTTTTGCTGTTGTTTTTTATAATTATCAAAAGCAGAATCAAAATCCCAAACTGGTCCCATTTTCAATTTTCCATAAGCTTCTTTGTATATATAAGTAGAGTGATATCCCGAATCATAATTAGAAAAAAGCTCATTAATTATAAAATAATCTATAAAGGATTCTACATCTATATAATCACTATATTTATAAAATTCCTTTTCATCACTACTAAATAAGGCTTTTTCAAAATTATCTATATCGTTAGTTATATACTCTAAAGTTTCTTCAGTTAAATCCTTCTTATATGGATATTTAACTTCTAAATACTCTGGAGTTAATTTATTTATAGTTCCATAATTATTTAATGTTACTCCAGTTTCATCTAGTCTATCTCTTCGTAAAATATAAGAAGATGCAGTAAACTTATTATCATATTTTGATATAGAAAGTCTATTATCTCCTCTTTTTATACTTTCCATAAGTAAATAAAGTCCTTTATACTCTAAATTATCCTTATTTTTTATAATAACTTCACAGTATCTAGGCTCAGGAACATTTTCCATAATCTTTGAAGATAAACTTAATGCTAAATAATTTCTTATAAGAGATTTATCTATATACGAAATATTTAAAATCCATTCATATTCTTCTCCCATTCCAAATATATCTTGTTTATTCTCACTTCCATCATCATTTATAAGCTTTATAAAATATTGCTTTTTATCATAATTTATAGAAGTATTTCCTCTTAGCCTTATCTTTATTTTAGATTCCAATTTAGGTATATCTTTAACACTATTTATGTTATTTTCATTATCTATTAATGTTATATTACCTTCTATATATGGATCATCATTAATTGGAACAAAATACTTTTTTTCATCATCCCATAACATATCAGCCTTTATATTTTCTCCATAAGTGTCAATAACAACTATAGGTAAATGAGACTTAAAACTATTATTTATGCTATTATCAGTATTTATATTTGAATTAGGTTTTTGTATAAACTTATTTTCAATCTTCATGTCACTTTTATTGTTATTATCTTCTTCTAATAATACCGCTAAAAATATACTGAATATAAATAAACTAATTATAATAAAAAGACTCATTATCCTTTTTGAGATGTACTTGTTAGTTATCATCTATTTATGTCCTCATTTTGACAAACTATATTGACAGCTGTAACACCGTCTATTAAGTAAAGCTCTTTAGTAATGGAACTATCATTTTTATTGTATTTATCCATTATATATTTAGAAATTTCATATATATATTCAATTTTTTCAGCTGTGGTATTTTTAACCCTCATTAAAGCTTTGCCATTATAATATAATAAAATTTTCTTTTCTATATTACTTTCACCTTCAATTTTTGAATGTATAACTAAAAGATATTTATCATTTGATTTAACATATCCAAATATAAGAAGAAATAAAAATATAAATGCACTTCCTATAGAAACTATTAAATACTCTGATGCTCCACAACATATCCCTACTACTATGCACCAGAAGATATAAACTGCATCACGAGGATCTTTTATAGCTGTTCTAAAACGTACTATAGATAAAGCCCCAACCATACCAAGAGACAAAGCAACATTATTTCCAATTACAGCCATCACCATTGTTGTTATAATTGTTAACATAACTAATGAAACATTAAACCTTGCGCTATAGACAACTCTTGAATGAGAAAATCTATAAGATAAATAAATAATTAAGCTAAAAACTATTGCCACTAAAAAATTAACTATTATTTGTTCTACTGAAATAGTATTAGAGCTTTCTGCTAAATACTTTAATAAAGTTTCCTTCATATAATCATCCCCCAATAAAATATCCAATATTTCTTGCCATACAGTATTTACTTGCCGATACTTCTGAACTATTTGCTAAATTAACAATATCTTTTATATAACTTAAAAGAAAATTGTTATACTTTACCTCAAGGATAGTTTTATAGCTAATACTACATAATTGTAAGTTCTTTGAAAATATATCCATATCAGCTTCTGTTGCTTTTATATTAGAATCAATAGTAATTCTTGTATTATTTTCTTCTACTATAAAAGCTTGCCTGCTATACTCTACAATACATTTAGGTTTATATAATTTTGTAGTCATTAAATAATATATTTCTCTAGAAAAATCTGAATTTATTTCAAGCAAAGCACTATAATCAGAATTAATAAGTCTTTCTCCAATTTCCCTGCTTATAATTAAGCTCCTCTTTAACTGCATCTCCCCCTTTTTTTCCTTAAGTTCAAGTTTTAAAATATTAGAGTCTAAATCATAAGTCCTAAGCCTTAACTTTTTTCTATATTCTATACCATCTTCTTTATCCATATAATCATTATCAAAGATAGTATCAAAATATAAACTTCTTACCATATACCCATTTTCTTTATTATTTATATCTGGTTTTAAAGCAACCTCTAAAGTACTTTTTAACTTCCTTGATACTATATATGGCATTTCATATTTTTTCTCCACTCTAAAAATATTTATTATATTCAAATTCTTTTGCTCCCCCATTTTTCCATGATTTTTGCATTTATTTTTTATTTTATATATTTTATAATGCTTAAACTTAATATATTCCTAAATAGTAAAAAACCCTTAGTAGAATATTTTATTTATTCCACTAAGGGTATTTATATGATATTTCTTTTTCCTACTTTTGTAGTGCTTTAAAGCCCACTTACTTGACTAAAGAGCAACAGTTGTTGTTTCTTTATTTATAACCTTTGCTTCTACCATTTCTACAAGATCACCTGCTTCTGTTTTTATTAACTTATTAGTTAATACAGAGTCCATAAGAGCAGAAATGTCAGCATCTAAAACATTTTCCTTAACATCTTTAACTATTAAGTTAACCTTTTTTCCTGAAACATCTTTAAAAGTCATTTTTGCACTTCTTTCTATCATGATATATCCCCCTTGTATGATGTAGTT